>JAISMZ010000245.1 GCA_031276475.1 Coriobacteriales bacterium | reverse complement strand
ACTGCCGCGAGTCGGTGCCGCCCATCACCAGGTAGGGCGAGACCAGCGCCGAGGGGTAAAACTCGCCAATCAGCCGCTCCAGCGAACGATAGAATTCCGAGTTGGAAGGCGAGACGGGTGAGGGATCCTGGGCAAGAATTGGCTCGACGCTGGCGACGAGTTTTTCCTCGGCAATCAGCTGTTCAAAGTGTCGCTGCACGCTCTGGGCCGTGTCGCCGGGCAGAATGCGCACGTTAACCGTGAAGCGCGAGGACTGCGGCAGCACATTGCAGGCGTCGGAGGCGGCGGCCATCGTCGCGGCAAAGGTCGTGCGCACCAGGGAGTTGGTCGTCGGGCTGGCGGCGAGTATCCGCAGCAGCAACGGCCTAAAGAGCCAGAGGTTGGCCACCGCCATGCGCACCACAAAGCCCATCTGCCCGCTGAGCTGGCGCAGCATCGCCTCTACCGGCGCGGTCAGGCGCAGCGGCAGCGGGTTGCGCTCGATGCGGGTTATCAGCCGGGCCGCCAGCCCCAGCGAGGTGCTCTGCGGCGGCATCGAGGAGTGGCCACCGCTACCCTCGACCTTAAACTGGTAGTTGCTGATGCCTTTTTCGGCCACGCCGATCAGCCCTATCGGCACGCTGATGCTGGCCAGCGCGCCGGTAACCACCAGCCCGCCCTCATCCAAAACGCCGGCAAAGCGCAGGCCGCGTTGTTGCAGGTGCTCAACGATTTTTTGCGCACCCTGCTCGCCGCCGGTCTCCTCGTCATGCCCGTAGCAGAAGTAGATGTCGCGCCCCGGGACGAAGCCCTCGCGCATCAGCTTCTCAGCGGCCTCCAGGTGGGCCATCAGCTGGCTTTTGATGTCCAGGGTTCCCCGCCCCCAGACGGCGCCGTTTACCACCGCGCCAGAGAAGGGCGGTTGTTGCCAGTCTTGCTCCGTGCCCTCCTCAACCGGTACTACGTCGTAGTGCGCCATCAGCACTATCGGCTCTGCGGCGTCAGAAGTCGTGGAGCAGGGCGGGGCGCCGCCGGCAGCGGCCGGCGCGCTCGCAGCGCCGGCCGGGGTCGCACTCACAGCAGCAGCCGGCGCGCCCGCAGCGCCGGCCGGGGTCGCACTCACAGCGCCGGCCGGGGTCGCACTCGCAGCGCCGGCCGGCCAGCGGTAGATCAGCGCGTGGCCGTTGATCAACTCCAGCTCGCAGCGCTCGTGGAAGAGCGGGAAGCTGCTGACCAGAAATTCGCGGAAGGCCGCAAAGGGGGCAAAATCGGTCGCTTCGTAATCGAGGTTGCTCAGCGTGGGGATGCGAATGGCCGCGCCGAGCCGCTCCAGGGCCTGTGGCGAGGGCGGCTCCGGGCTGAGGTCAGGGACATTCGCCGCTGGCGGCGCGGGCGGATGAAAGCTGAAAGTGCGCGCGAGTACAACGGCGGCCAGTACGACGATGGCCGCGATCAGCAAAGCCAGCAGGATTATTATCAACTGCACATCATGCCTCCAATTTGACGCTGGAAGAAAGGTGGCAAAGGGGACGGTTCCCCTTTATCACCTTTCTGTCGCCATTCCGTCCTGATAAGCACCCTAACCGCTGAGCAGTCCAGCGTCAAGGGGGTACTGGGCGCCGGTGATAGCGCGGGCCCTGTCGCTGGCCAGCCAGAGCACGAGGGCGGCGACGTCTTCGGTCTCCACCCAGGGAATCGGCAGCAGATTGCCGGCACTGCGCTCGGCGATCTCGATGGCGGTGGCACCTTCCATCTCGGCGAGACTGTCGTTCATCGGGGTGTTCACGCCGGTGGGATGGATGCTGATGACGCGAATATTATAAGGTGCCAACTCGATGGCCCAACTTTTGGTGAGGCCGGTGAGCCCCCATTTGGAGGCCGCGTAATGTGAGAGTCGAGCGCCGCCGCGCAGCCCCATGACGCTGGAGTTGTTGATGATCACGCCACGCCGAGCCGCCTTCATAGGCGGCACCACGCGGCGGGCAACGATCATCGGGCCTTTCAGATTGATGTCGATGGTGGCGTTAAGCGCCTCGTCACTGATGCTGTCCACCTCGGCGTAACCGAGCACGCCGGCGTTGTTAAAGAGGATGTCGATGCGCCCGAATGTGGCGATCGCCTGCTCTACCGCGCGCGTCACCGCCGCATCGTCGCGGACGTCGGCGGGGGTGATCACAGCGCGGCGACCGAGGGCTTCAATCTCATTTTGCAGCGAGTACAGGGCGTCATCTGGCCGGTGTTGAACGGCGGGGTACTCCACAGCCTGGCCAACATCCAGAGCGACGATGTCCGCTCCGGCGCGGGCAAACTCCAAGGCGACCTGGCGTCCCTGCCCCGAGGCGGCTCCGGTGTTAAATGCAACCTGCCCCGTAAAATCAAGTGGCGCGGAGGCGGCTCCGGGAGCGGGGACCCTACCGATTTTCTCAGCCATCGCGCTACCTCCCCTCTGCGTCTTGAAGGCCGACTTTGGCGAGGAACTCGGGCGTGATATAGGGTTCGAGCACCTCGTCGACGTCCACCTTGGCCACCATGTTAAAGTAGTTTGTCGCGACCATCTGGGCCGCAAAGCCGATTATCAGCACGATCTCCTCCACACTGAAGCTCTGCTCCAGGCGCTGGTAGACGTCGTCGGGGACGGCATTGGGGTCGCGGGCGATGGCCGCGCCGAGGTCGATCAGCAACTGCTCGGTGGGACTGGCCTGAAAGCCGTCGGGGTCGATGTTAGCATCGCTGAATATCTGCCGGAAGAAGGTCGAGCAGAGCAGGCAGTGGTTATTGGTCGAGACGGCGTAGCACAACAGGTCGGTGGCGCGCTTGCCCACAACCTGCACCAGGCGATCGTAAAGCTCGTACCAGGTCATGAAGCTGTGGTAGGTGGGCAGGTCGCGCAGCATCAGCCGCTTCATATTGGTCACGCGGCCGGAGCGCTTTGTCCAGTAATCGTACTCGGCGCGCACCTC
>JAISMZ010000168.1 GCA_031276475.1 Coriobacteriales bacterium | reverse complement strand
CCTAGTGTCGCTGTCGTAGAGCTCGCTGCTCGCGAACTGCTCGGCAAGATAGACGACAAAGGGCTGATAGATGCCCGGCGTGGCGCTCAGCGGCCGCGACAGCTCGCGGGGGACCAGCGCCGGCAGCGAAGCGATCAGCTCGCCCAGCTCGTCGAGGCGCTGGCTGCGCTCGGCAAAGCTGCCGGTGTTCAGCGGCAGGGAGACGAGCGACAAGAGCCCGGTCTTCTCCAAAAGATAGTCCATGCAGCTCAGGTTCTGTTGGATGATCGCCGAGAACTGCTCGTCGCCAAGCCCGCTGCGCTTCAGTCGGGTGATGAAGTCGCGGGTCGCGGCGAGCGCGCCGTGGACGCCGTTGAAGGACATCTGGAACAGCGGGCCGCTCACCGGCAGGCCCTTGAGCAACGTATTCGTCAGGCGCGCGGCCTGCAGATCGGTAATCAGCGTGTCCAGGGCGCCGCGGGAAAAGTGCTCGGGATAGCGCGAGCGCAGCGCTGAGGCAAAGCCGTGAAAGGTGGAGACCGTAACCTCAAAAGCCTGCGGGCCGATGAAGCGCGCCAGCCGGCGGCGCATCGCCTCGGCACCGGCATCGGTGTAGGTCAGGCAGAGCAGATTGCGCGGGCCGACGTCGCGCTGGGCGAGGATGTTTGCGGCGCGCAGGGCCAGCAGCTGGGTCTTGCCGGTGCCAGGGCCGGCCACAACCAGCACCGGGCCGTCCAGCGTCTCTACCGCCTGGCGCTGCTCGGGGTTAAGCCGCGCAAACTCGGCGGCCAGCTGTGGCGCTATCCTATTGCTCTCAGACATCTGGCTCCAACGGTCGGTTTGGGCCGCAGGCGTGGCCGCGCGGCACCCGGGATATTCTCCAGATTATTAGTGTATACTTTTTTGGAGAAGGACGCGACCGCAAACGGGCGCAGCAGACGCGGAAAGGATCGCCATGGGCGGCACGGACACCATCCTGCAGGTCACCGATTTGAGCAAGACCTTTAAGCTCTCGGCAAAGCAGCAACGCCTGGAAAATACCTCGGAGAAGCTGCGCAGGGCGGTTGACCGGCTGAGCTTTACGGTGCGCAAATCCGAGATCTACGGGCTGCTCGGCCCTAACGGCGCCGGCAAGACCACCACCCTGCGGATGCTCGCGACGCTGATCCGGCCGGATTCGGGGGATGCGCTGGTGGATGGTTATTCCGTGGTCCACGAGCCGCAGCAGGTGCGCTCGCGAATCGGGTTTTTAACCAGCGAGCTTAAGTTGGAGGAGTTCTTCACGCCCAGCTACCTGTTTGATTTCTTCGCGCGCCTGCACAACGTTGATCCCGCCCTGGCGGCGGCGCACAAACAGCGGCTCTTTGAACGCTTTGGGATTGGCGAGTTCTCTGAGGTCAAGGTCGCAAGCCTCTCCACCGGCATGAAGCAGAAGGCCTCACTGGCGATATCTATCGTCCACGACCCCGCGATCATCATCTTTGACGAGCCGACCAACGGGCTTGACGTGCTCACCGCCCGGGTGGTCACCGACTATCTGGCCGAGCTGCGCGACGCGGGCAAGACGATTGTTCTCTCAACGCATATATTCTCGCTGGCGGAGCGCCTTTGCGACAGCGTGGGGATCATCGTCGGCGGCCAGATGAGCGTCTCGGGTACCTTGGATGAAGTGCGGGCCGGCAAGGATCTGGAGGATCGCTTCTTTGACCTCTATCAGCAGCAGGCAGGTGAGGCGGCATGAACGACAAGCTGAACAGGGACGCGGCACAGGGCGCGGGCCAACCGCAGGGCGCGAGCAGGGCGCGGGGCGCGAGCAACGGCCTGGTGGCCATCATGGCCAAGGAGTTCCGCCGCTTCTTTACCGACCGGCGGATGGTGATAACCACGCTGCTGCTCCCGGGGCTGATGATCTATGCCACCTACTCGGTGATGGGCAGCGCGATGCAGACCATGTTCTCGGTGTCGGAGGACTACGAATACCAGGTGGCCGCCGTCAATCTGCCGGCCTCGATAAAGCCGCTGACCGAGCAGGCAGGACTGGATTTTGTTGAGATAGATCCTGCCAGCACGGAGCAGATCGCCCAGATAAAGCAGCGCCTGAGCGAGAAGGACTACGACCTGCTCGCCGTCTTTCCCGCCGACTTTGACGCTCGGCTGCAAAGCACGCTCGGCGGGGACGCGCCGCCCTCAACCACCCCCGACATCGAGCTCTATTACAACTCCACGCACACCCAGTCCGCGACGGCACACTCGCTGGCACTGGGTCTGCTCGACTCCTACAAAAACGCGCTGCTGCCGCTGTTCTCAGTCAATGCCAACAGCGACGTAGCCTACGATCTGGTAACCAAAGAGGACGAGGCCGGCTTCATGCTGTCCATGCTCCTGCCGATGTTCATGATGATTGTCCTGTTCAGCGGCGCGATAGGCGTGGCGCCGGAGTCGATAGCCGGCGAGAAAGAGCGCGGCACCATCGCCACGATACTGGTCACACCGCTCAAGCGCTGGCAGCTGGCGCTGGGCAAGGTGGTCAGCCTGAGCTGCATCGCCCTGCTCGGCGGTGCCTCAAGCTTCATCGGCTTGATGGCGTCGCTGCCAAGGATGCTGGGCGCCAGCGGTGCACCAGCCGGCGACGGGCCCGGCGTCCTGCTCTACTCAACGACGGACTACCTGATGCTGCTTTTGGTGATTATCTCTACCCTGCTGCTCTTTATCGGGCTGATCTCGCTGCTCTCGGCATTCGCGCGCAGTGTAAAGGAGGCCGGCACTCTGGTGTCGCCACTGATGATCCTGGTGATGGTGATAGGTGCCCTGGGAATCTTCTCGCAGAGCGCTCAGGAGAATTTGCTATTCTACATGATACCTATATATAACAGTGTGCAATGTATGGTTGGAATATTTTCATTCACCTATGATACCGCGGCCATTGCTCTGACCCTGCTGACCAATCTCGTGCTCAGTGGCGTCTGCGTGGTCGTCCTGACAAAGATGTTCAACAGCGAGCGGATTGTCTTCTCCCGCTAATCAGTGGAGAAGTACGCGACGGCAAGGCTGCTTTCGCCTTCGCGCTTTATCACGCCGTCTGCCAGCCAGAGCACCCTGCTTGCCAGCGCTGCCGCGCAGCGCTGGTCGTGAGTCACCGTGACCAGGCCCATCTGCCGCTTTGAGCAAATCCGGTTTAAGGTTGCGACCATCCGCTCCAAAGCGGCGCTGTCCTGGCCGACCGTCGGCTCGTCCAGGAGCAGAAGCCGCGGCTCGCGGGCCAACATCACGGCGATGCTCAGCGCCCGCTTCTGCCCCTCCGAAAGCGAATGCGGATGCCGCTCCTCCAACCCCGCAAGGCCAAACTCGCACAGGATCAGCCGCGCGGCCTCGGCACTGGCACCGTTATACTCCGCCTCGCTTTGCACCCGCGGCATGAAGAGCTGGTATCCGGGATTCTGAAAGACAAGGCCGACCTCGGCAAACCAACGTGCGTCGGGCCGGGCGCGGCGCTCTACGATGCCGTCGCGCAGCAGAGTGCCGCGGCTGGGCCTGAGCAGCCGCGCGAGGATGCGCAGCAGCGTCGTCTTGCCGCAGCCGTTCTCGCCGACTATCACGACGCGCTCGCCGCGGGCGATGCTCAGGCTGATGTTGCTGAGTATCTCGCGGTTGTGCACCGTGTAGGCGATGTCGCGCAGCTCTATCAGCGCCGGAGCCGTAGCCTGGTGCCCGTCCGGCTGCTCGGGCGATGAAGACGGCGGCTCTGCCATGCGGCCTGCCGGCAGCCCGGACGGTGGCGAGGAGGCCTCCCCCACGCGCGCCTCTGGCAGCCGCGCCTCCTCTCTCACGCGCGTCTGCGGCAGCCAGATCCCCTCATTCGTGCGTTCCTCTGGCAGCTGCGCCTCCTCCTCTGGCAGCTGCGCCTCCTCCTCTGTCGGCCGCGCCGGTCGTTGCGACTGACAGCGGCCGTCGCGCATCCAGACCAGGCGGTCGGCATAGGGCAGCACATGGTCGAGGCGATGCTCAACCAGCAGCACGGCATAACCCTCGCCGCTAAGTGCCTTCAGGCGGCCCATCAAAAGCTCCGCGCCGGCGCGGTCGAGGTTGGCCAGAGGCTCATCGAGGACGATTATCCGCTGTCCCATCGCCAGAGTCGCCGCGGTGATCAGACGCTGCTTCTGGCCGCCCGAAAGCGTCCTCGTGTTGTCGTTGCGCTCAAGTGCCATCCAGCGGCAGGCCGCGCTGATGCGGGCCTCTATCTCTGGTGGCTGGATGCAGCGGTTCTCGCAGCCAAAGGCGATCTCGTCTTCTACCGAGCTATGGACGATCTGGCTGTCGGCGTCCTGCAAGACGCTGCCCAACAGCCGCGCCCGCTCGCAGATCCTCCAAGATGACACCTCGATGCCGTCTATCAGCACCTGGCCGGCGCACTCCCCCGCCATCAGGTGAGGAATGCTGCCGATCAGGCAGGCCAGAAGCGTCGATTTTCCCGCCCCCGAGTCGCCGCTGAGCACGACGAGCTCCCCGTACTCCAGGCGAAACGAGCAGTCCTGCAGCACCGCCGCATCCGCTCCACGGTAGCAAAAGCGAAAATCCCGCAGCTCGAGGGCGGCGGCAGCGACCCCGTCTGGGGCGACAGCAGCGACCCCGCCCGGGGCGGTGGCGGCGTCCCCGTCCGGGACGGCGGGCGTGGCCGAGGCCGCGGCGGCAGCGTCCCCGTCCGGGGCGGCCTTGGCGGCGATTGCGGTCGCGGCGCTCAAAAAACCACGTCCGTCTCAACAAGTGAAGCACCAAAGAGTATCCCCCAAAGCATCGCCGCCAAAAGCAGCAGCGTGACGACGGCAAAAGCCCAGTCGCGGGCACCAAAACGGACGGGGCGAAAGACCGTGGCCTCGGCCTGCGAGAGGTCGAAGCCGCGCGTCTCCAGCGAAAGCGCCAGCAGCTCGGAGATGCTCACCAGGCGCATGATCAGCGGTATCAGGAAGGCGCGGTAGAAGTATGCGGGGCTTAACAGACGCACGCCGCGGGTGCGCATCGCCTCGCGGACGCGGTGCATCTCACCGAGCAGGATGGGCACAAAGCGGATCGCCACGAGCATCCCCAGGGTCAGGATGCGCGGGCAGCCGAGCTGAGCCAGGCTGCGGGTCAGCGCGACCGGCGACAGCGAGATAACGGGAACCGCGCAAAGCGTTACGAGCAGCAGTCGGCCGGCCATCTGCAGCGCCTTAGGGCCGCTGCCCGAGACGAGCCAGCTGAGCGAGCCGATGACGGCGGCCAGGACAAGCCCCAGCGCCAGACAACGCAGCAACACCTTGCCGTAGCCAAAGCCCAGATAGATCAGGCCGAGCGCCACCAGCAGCGCCGCGAGCAGCAGGTCACGGGCAAGCAGCAGGCCGCCGACGAGCGTAAACATCGAGAACGCGATGCAGAGCAGCGGATAGAGCGGCCTGCTAACCTGCAGGGTTTCCATGTCAGGCCTGCCTTTTGGCCGGACGAGCCGTCGTCGCCATGACGCCCGGCGCCTCTTCTGGCGCGACCCGGTGGCGCGAGGCCCCTGCCCAGCAGCGCCGCGCCCCGGCTCGTTTTCGCCCCATCCCAGCGCGTCTCACAGCTTGCCCGCCCGGCGCAGCTCTTTGCCGATACGGCGGCCCAGCAAGCTGCCCGCAAAGCTCAACGCTACCGCCAGCCCGCAGACCAGAAGCGAGAGTACGGGGTCGCTGATCAGCTGGCTCAGGCTCTGGCCGTTGAGCAGCATCCCAAAAAGCACCGAGAGCGGCAGCGTGAAGGGGATGAACAGCCCGGAGGCCAAAACGACCGCGGCGTCCTTTTGGTAACTGCGGCAGACCAATAGCGCGACCAGCTCGGCGAGCAGCGAGCCAAAGAGGTTGTTGAAGAACATCACCGGGGCCATCATCAGCAGTATCACGCCGTTGAACAGCGCGAGCAGCACCAGCGCGCCGGGCCTGCGCACCTTGGTCAGCGCCAGCGCACCAAAGAGGCCGTAGAACAGCGCGGCGGCGGCGGGGCGGTCGGCAATGAGGGGCACCGTCATCGCGAGTGGCCTCGTCAGCGCGCCGACGCGGGTCAGCGCGG
>JAISMZ010000166.1 GCA_031276475.1 Coriobacteriales bacterium | reverse complement strand
GCCGCGCCCGCTGCCGCCGCTGCCGCCGCTGCCGCTACTATTACTGCTGCCGCGCCCGCCGGCAGCGGCACAGCGGCCAGCCGCCTGACCGAGGCCCAGGCGGCTGCGACCGGAATCGTCGTGGATCCCGGCTATCTTTTGATGCGGCGGTTGTTGGCAGATTGAGGTGAGGGCGGTTGGCTGCTGTGGATACCCAGCAGGCCGCGGGTTGCTCACGCTGCCCTCCGCCTCGCAAACTATTCTCAGGGCGAAACCGTCTGAGCCGCCCGGCTCCAAAAGCCGCGAGCCGCAAAATGCTCGGCTACGTTTTGAGCTTCGCGCGGGCTTGCACAGAGCGCAAAGAGCGCCGACCCGGAGCCGCAGAGTCGGGCCGTAAGCACACCGGGACGGGCGGCCAGCTCGGCTTTCAGCCTGGCGAGCTCGGGCAACAGCGCCTCGGCCGCAGGCTCAAGGTTATTGGCCAGCGAGCGCGCGATACCGCCCAGTCTGGCTAGCAGGTCGCTGCCACGGGGGCACGACGGACGATCGCTCTGGCCTGCAGCCTCTTCAAAAGCTCCGCCGTTTTTCAAGACTCCCAAAAGCGGCTCCAGCGCGGCTGGCAACACGGGCGCGGCGTCAAAAGCCGCATAGACCGACGCGGTTGAGAGTCCTTCCGCCGGCTTGATCACGACGATATCCAGCGCCGGGACAGGCGACGGTAGCCGCTGCTCCAAGACGTCGCCAAAGCCGCCCATCAAAGCGCAGCCGCCAGCAAGGAAAAAGGCCACGTCAGCACCAACCGCGCGGGCTACCCTGTGGAGGAAATCGGCATCTTTTTGCACCGACAGCCCGCAATGCTGCGCCAGCGCCTGAATGGTTGCCGCCGCGTCCGCCGAGCCGCCCCCCAGCCCAGCCTGCGCCGGGATGCGTTTTTTCAGCGTTACCCGCAGGTGAGAGGCGGGGACGCTGCGGTCGTAATCGGTTGCCAGCGCCGCCTCGAAGGCGCGCACGGCTTTGGTTATCAGGTTGTCCTCGGGCGCGATTGCAGCAAGCGCGAGCGCCGGCTCGGCGCAGACGATGACTTCTACCGGCAGGCAGGTGGCCGAGCCGGCGACGGCTGGAGCAGCGTCCGCCGAGCCGGTTGCGGCTGGGGGCGCCACGCTGGGTGCGGCCGGGGGGGCGACTGTGGCCGCCGCCGAGCCGGTTGCGGCTGGAGCTGCCACGCCGGCCGCCAGTGCGAGCGCCACGTCCTCCTCCACAACTCTTTCTGCGAACGCAAAGTGCAGGCTGTCATGCAGCGAGACGGTTGCGAACACCGAGCGCAGCTGATGGCGTTGCTCCACGGCTTGCTCCGCCGGCGACTCCGCCCGCCGCCCCAGCGCCGGTACCGGCTGCTGCCCCGCCGCCGCCCGCTGCTCCAGCGCCGACACCGGCTGCTGCCCCGCTGCCGCCGGCTGCTGCCCCAGCGCCGCAACTGTCCGCGGCTCCACGCCCAGATAAAGGTTGATCTTGGCGTAGGCCCGAAGCTCGATCTCTGTTGTCACCAGACTCCTCTGATCAGTAGGCTCAGGATGACTCCGCCCGATGTTGTTTTCTGACGGCTTCATCCTCATAATGCACTCATTGTACTACGACTGCGCCAGCGGCACGTTATATGCCTATCTGCGACGTGAGATGCAATTGCGCCCATGATTCCAGGGCATGACAGAAATCTTACAATTCTTTAACTGGAAATCTTACAATCCTTTAACTGGGAATCTTACAATTCTTAAGCTGAAAATGTTATAATCCTTTAAGTAGCGCCCGATTGAGGCGTCTGCCCGGTGAATAAAAGAGGCAGAGCCGCAGGATGCGACGCGATAGAACAGCAGTGATGTCGTTTAGTCAGGAGCACGCATGCAAGCCTATGTTGATAGATACTGGGACAATATAATTACAGAGAAATTAACAAATATTGGAGCCGTGCTGCTCAAAGGAGCCAAGGCCTGCGGAAAGACCAGAACCGCCGAGCGGGTCGCAAAATCAAAGGTCGATTTGCTCACGGACGTTCAGGTGGTAAAGCGCATGGAGTATCAGCCAGGCATCGTTTTGGAGGGGGACAGACCAAGGCTTATCGACGAATGGCAGGAGGTGCCTCAGGTCTGGAACCTGGTTCGTAAAGAGGTTGACAGCGCCCAGGTGCCGGGGCAGTTCATCCTTACGGGCTCGACAAACCCGCCCGAGAGCGCCAAGCTGCACTCCGGCGTTGGCAGGTTTGCGGTTGTTGAGATGGGAACCATGTCCTGGGTTGAGAAGGGCTGGTCAACGGCAGAAGTCTCTCTCATCGACATAATGAACCCCGAGCCGATCTGCTCGTCTGCGCCAGAGATGGATTTGGATGAGGTTGTTGAGCATCTCTGCATCGGCGGCTGGCCTGGACTGCTGGGGGCGAGTACGGAGAAAGCCTTTGAGTTTTTAACCGATTACATAAAGCTGACAGCAGAGGTAGATATAAGCAGGGTGTCGGATAAGAAGCGCGATCCCGTTAAAGTGCGCAGGCTACTGTCTTCAATTGCGAGGAACATTTCAACTGAGGCTTCGCACGTAACCTTGGCCAGGGATGTTAGAGCCGGATCGGACATTACCGAGCAGACGGTGGCCGAGTATATGGAGGCGCTTACGCGGTTGATGATCGTTCAGGACCTGCCTTCGTGGCGTCCTCACATCAGATCGACCTATCAGCTACGAAAGACGCCCAAGCGGCATTTTGTTGATTCTTCGCTTTGTATAGGGGCACTGGGTCTTCGCGAGGCGGACTTGCTGCGCGACCTCGAATACCTTGGCCTGTTGTTTGAGTCCTGCGTCATTGGAAACCTGCGGATATACGCTCGGCAGTGCGGGGCAGAGCTGTTCTATTACCGTGATTCTGGAGGCCTGGAAGCCGACGCCATTATTGAGTTTCCCGACGGAAGGTGGATTGGCGTTGAGGTCAAGCTGGGAGCGAGCAAGGCTGACGAGGCAGCCGCAAACCTGCTTAAACTGGCAAAGCGCATAGACCCCAAACGGACGGGTAGCCCCTCTGCGTTGCTGGTGGTAACGGCAAACGGATTCGCACACAAACGCAAAGACGGCGTCTGCGTTGTACCCTTGGGCGTACTCGGCACTGGAGTTCAGATCCGCACGGCCTCCGCGCTTAGCACGTCGCTTATCAGGCTGTCGTAGGGAATCAGGTTAAAGCCCATCAGGGAGGGGTTGATGACATAGGCCGCGAGCAGCAGCAGGTAGACGACGACGATTGCCACAAAGGCCATGTTCACGGCGTCGCGGGGTCGGGAGAGGAGAAAGCGCTCCAGCGCGGGATAAAGCACCCAGACCGTCAGCGTGGCCACCATGCCAAAGGCCAAGGCGTTTTGCAGGCAGATCTGGCCCATGAAGTTAAAGGGGATGTTGGAGTAGTCCCAATAGATCAGGTGGCCGTTCGCGTCGGGCACGTTCACCGCCAAACCAACGGTCAGCTCGATGGCGGTGCAGACCAGCGTGTTGGCCATGAAGCTGAGCAGCAGCACCAGGGAGCCGCGATGGATGTGCTTCTCCAAATAGAGCTTAAAGGGGTAGAGCAGCAGGATGCAGGCCACCATGCCCACGCCGTAGATGGTGAACGGGGCAAAAAGGCTTTGCCACATTGGGGCGTTGGGGTCGTAGATTCCCAGTGCATAGCGCGCAAAGATGCTGTAGACGATCTCCATCCAGTGCCCGACTACCGAGAATACGATAAAGTGCATCGCCACGTCACGCCAAAATTCCCTGCTCTTGATGTTGAAGATTGCCCGGTCGTCGCTTTTCTTAACGTTTAGGGTGTGCCGGTCAAAGCCGGCGGTGAGCACCTGCTTTGCCCTGCGCGAGATGAGGAAGTAGGCAAAGCAGACGAGAAAGACAGTCCGTCCGTGGTTGATGAAAAGCTGCCAGCTTAATACGCCTTGCTGGAGGATGATGTCGCCGGCGAAGCCGACTATAATTATAATAGCACAATAGCAGCATATAAATAGACGCGCAAAGCGTTTACGCTCGACTATCAGCCAGATGGCCACCCCGGAGCAGACCACGTTGGTGTAAACCAGGAGGTCATCAAAGCTCAGCTGTGGCTTAAATTCGGCAAAGAGGATCAGGGCAAAGATGTTAACGGCAACCGAAATTACCATGAATACCAGCCAGAGGCGTACCAGCCCCAACTTCTTGGCCTTTCTGGATGTTTGCGTGCCAGCCTTCAAGTGTCAGACAGACCCTACCTCTATGTTCACTTTATCGTGGTGCCTTTGGTGCCGTTTGCCGCGTTGCCCCCGATGATCCCGAGGTGCCGGCGCTGACGGTGTGGTGCGGGCGTCCCGATGGACAGTGGCGTTGCGAGCGACGCTGCGTGCGGCGGTGCCACGCTGCGGTCGCTGGTACACCGATTGCCGGGGAAGGTGTTTCATGTGCCAGCGCCGGCGTGGCTTAGCATAGCATAAAGCCTTTTGGCAAAAGCCGCAAGCAGCCGCGCTATGGCACTATGCGAGGTCGTTGATGCTCAGCCGTAAAGCTTTGGTGGGAACTGCGTTAGAATAGTGAAATGGGCACGAAAGACTACAGACTCAGGCAGCCACAAAAGCTCTCGCAAACGGAGCTTGCCGGGCTACAGCGCCTTGGTTCGCCGCTGGTCAGCGTCCTGGGCGCCTGGCTGAACAAGCGGCTGACCTGCGCACATTGCAAACGCTGCACCCGGCGCTGCGAAGTTTTAGAGCAACCGGACTTGGACATCGGGCTGATTGAGCAGCACTATAATCAGGTCATCGAGCTGACAACGCAGGCACGGGCCGAGGTGGTTCTTCAGTTGGTTGGCGAGTATCCCGCCCTCTATCATGCCCTGCGACAATGCTGCTTTTGCGGACATTGTACGGCAAGCTGTGCGACCCATATGGCAGCCCCGGCGCGGATGCGCGAGTGGCGCGAGCTGTTCGTGCAGGCCGGACTGATGCCGCCAGGCGACTCCAAGCTCGTAATGGTAGATAATGAATGGCACATTTTTAGCGCCTATCGGGCGATCTACGGCATCGCCTACCCGGAGTTTCTGTCCCTGGCCGATGCGGCGCAGGTGCGGGCAGAACTGGGGACGGAAGGGGCTTCTCTGGCGGCGGCAGAACTGGGGACGGAAGGGGACGGTTCCCCTGTCCTGCGCACCGAAGCATTTGCAACGTCGGAAGCTTTGGGAAACGGAAGACGCGAGAGCCGCCCCCTTCCGTCCCCAGTTTTGCCGCCGTCGGCGGCGCCTGCCGCCGACACCCTCTTCTTTCCAGGTTGCTCGCTGGTCAGTTATGCGCCGGAGCTGCTGCGCCGCATCGGCCAGTGGCTCACCAGCGCGGGGTTCCGTTGGGCGCTGAGCGACGCCTGCTGCGGCTCACCGCTGCTCAGTGCCGGCCTCTTTGAGCGCTCCGTGGCCCTGCGCACGGCGCTGCTGGAGCAGATCCGAGCCGCCGGCATCAGTCGCGTCCTCACCGTCTGTCCCGGCTGTGGCGAGGAGCTCGCAGAGCTGATGGGTGATGAGGTGGACATCGTACCGCTTCCAGAAGTGCTTGCAGATCACGTTGTGGAGGACCCCGCCCGCTTTTCTCCCAGCACCTCTCCCGCTTCATTGACCTTCTTTGACTCCTGTCACGATCGCTTTGACACCCGCCACGGCAGCGCTGTCCGTCGGCTGCTGGCGCTTTGCTTTCCTCAGACCCCTCAGCGCGAAGCCGAGCATTTTGGCCGCGACACCCTCTGCTGCGGTGCCGGCGGCGCTGTGGCCGGCTACGACCCCGAGATCACGCAGCGCCGGGTCTGGCGGGTGATAGACGAGGCGCGCGCGACGGGAGCTTCCACCCTGGTAACCACCTGCCCGACCTGCACCTACACCATCGGCCAGGCACTTTTGGGTGCGCCTGCGGGTCGCGCGGTTGTGATGGCCACGGCGGGTGGCGGCGAGCGGAGCGGCGCAGACACGCTTGCCGCCACCAACATCGCGAGTCACAACTACCTGGAACTGGTCTTTGATCAAACGATAGACTGGTCGCAAGTGTTCGGCCAGCTGGAGGCAATGTGGAGCGGCGAGTACGGCCCCTGGCTGACGGAGACTTTCTTTTAAAGAGGCGCTGATTAATCAGCGCACACCATTTTCCGGCCAATTTGTTATCGTTCAGACGGTGGCAAAACGGGTACGGCTTTGCTCGCATGGGTGGGGAGTGGGACGCGGGGCAGCTTTGGACGCGGGGGTGGAGAGTGGCCGTGGGTACGGCTTTGCTCGCATGGGTGGAGAGCGGGACGCGGGGACGGCTTTGCTCGCATTGGCGGAAAGTGGCCGTGCAATGAGCAACCGGTGCCCCCCCCCCTCCCATGTGCAAAAGAGCCAGTTCAGAATGCGGTGCGGGGTTTCTCGGCCACAAGACCCCCTCCCCCTGAGCAAAAGAGCCAATTGAGGAAATGGGGCAAGAAGGGATCGAGGCCATTGGTGCCCCCTTGAGCAAAAGGGTCAATTGTCGACCTGTGTGAGGTACTTGCTGCTAATTTTTTACGCTTGCGCGCCCGATTGCACTGTTTTCCGAGTTATTGCTAAAAATTGGCGCTTGTGTGCAATATATTTCGACCTGCTCACCGTTGGCAGGCAAAATTCGTCCGTCTGCCTCCAGTAACTGACCATAATCCCGCAATTGCCCCTGTAAAACCCCGCAAAACCGGCTGATTTGGGTACACAACCGTGAATTTTTAGCAATAACTCCTGAAATCCTGACAGGAGCCTGGACGAGACAACGCAGAGGGACGACACAAAGGGCGACACAAAGGGGACGTACCCCTTTGTGTCCTGACGCAATACGACACAAAAGGGACTCGACACAAACGGGACGTACTCTCTTGTGTCCCGCAAAACCGGCTGATTTGGGTACACAACCGTGAATTTTTAGCAATAACTCCTGAAATCCCGACAGGAGCCTGGACGAGACAACGCAGAGGGACGACACAAAGGGGACGCGACACAAAAGGGACGCGACGACACAAAAGGGACGTACTCTCTTGTGTCCCCCCATTACCATAAAAACCAGCCCAAAAGAGCCTGGGATAGACCGACCCTGACTTAACGATGCGTCCGGCTGTGGAAAATTAAACCGTAGGGTTAATTTGATTTTCCACAGCAGTTGTGTGGGCGCGTGCCTTTTGCCAGGGATAGAATATCCCGCAATCCCTTTCGGGACTGTCGGCCACCGGCTTTGGCAAGGTTTATCCCCCTTGCCGATTCAAAGGTCCGGGGGGTGTTGCCACCAAAGCCGGGGCTGCGCTTCACGACACAAAGGGGACGCGACGATGTCGCACGACACAAAGGGGACGTACCCTTTTGTGTCCTGCCGGACGTACCAGCTTGTGTTCTTGCAACACACAAGGCAACACACAAGGGACGTACCCCCTTGTGTTCCCCCCTTGTGTTCTTGCGCTGTTCAGTTTAGCAGTTTTTGCTGGTAGAGTCCGCCATCTGCAAAGCCCAGGCTGCGGTAGTATTCGCGGGTGCCCACGGAGCTTATGACGTTGAGCTTCTGATATCCCTGTTCGCGGGCGATGGCGCAGGCTTTCTCAATCAGCTGGCGGCCGAGGCCGCGGTGTTGGGCGTTCTCGCCGCCGCCGTGCAGCTCGGCGACTGTGCCGTAGACATGCACCTCGCGGATCATTGCCTCGCCAGGCCTGACGGGCAGTTCTGCCTGGTGTTTGCGCAGGTAGTCGCTTTGCGGCAGGGAGAGGCGGAGGAAGGCGACGATCCGGTCCTCGGGTGTCGTCCACTCCAGGAAGTACTCGCCGCTGACCGATGTCTGGTAGTGCAGGACGTTCAGCTGCAGGCGCTCGAGGTCGGTCTCGCTCGTGCTGATCTCGCGGTAGCGGATCTCGGCTATGCGGTTGCTGGCCGCCGGCTCCTGCGCCAGCTGCGTACGATCCGCCGCCTGCGCCTGCATCCCTGGCACCTCCGCCGCCTGCGCCTCCACCAGCTGCCGGAGATTGGCTTTGCGGTTCCCGGCGACGATGTCGTGGGCGGATATGTCGCGGATCATCCGGGAGATGCGCATGAAGCGCGGGGTGTTAAGAGTGTCAGCTACGAGAACCTGCACGAGTTCCGCCTCGCTGTAAGGCCGCCAGCTGCCGTCTGCGTAGTGCTCGCAAAGCCGGGTGCCGGCTACCAGCGCGCAGGGGTAGAGCTTGAGTTCGTCGGGCAGATAGGCCTTCTCGCTAACAAAGCACTGAAAGTCGCGCCGATCCTGCTCCGGCGTAGAACCGTAAAGGTTGACCATGAAGTGCGCGTGGATCTTAAAGCCGAATATCCGCAGCAGCGCAAAAGCGCGGCGGACGCTCGCGGTTTTGTCGCGGCGGTTGTTCGCCTTCAGCACGGCTGGGTCCAGGCTCTGGACGCCGATCTGCACCTTCGTGCAGCCCAGGCGGCGAAGCATCTCCAGGCTGGCGACGTTCACAGCGTCCGGGCGCGTCTCCACAACCAAACCGACCACCCGGTGTCGGGCCGTCTCGTTGATCCTGTGCTGACGGTACAGCTCGTTGAGGTTGGTCGCTGGGGCGTCGTCCGCTGTAGAACACAAAAGGGACGTACTCTTTTGTGTTCCAGCGTCGCCGTTCTGCTCGCCGCCGTCTTCGTGGTAGAGTTGAGCAACCGCCTGGTTGGAGCACAAAAGGGACGTACTCTTTTGTGTTCTCTTTTGTGCTCCAGCGTCGCCGTTCCGCTCGCCCTTGCCGCCCCGCCCGCCGCCGTCCCCGCTGTCGCCCCGCTCGCTCCCACCGCCCCGGCCAGCACTGTTGCTCCGCTCAGCGTCGTCGCCACTCTCAGCTCCGCCCCGCCAGCCGCCGTCTTCGTGGTAGAGCCGAGCGAGCGCCTGATTATAAGAGAGCTCCCCGGCATCAACGCGCTGCTGCCAGGGGGCAACGTGCGCCGCCAGCGCGTCCGGCTGGTTGGAGCAGCCCCGTTCGCGATACTGCTGGCGGCGCGTCCGGGCGGCCTCTTCGGCGGCGTCGCCGTCGTTCAGGGCGCGAAACAGCTCGCTGACGAACCAGAGCTGATAGTGCTCCGGGTAGTCGCTCCAGCTGCCGCCGAGGATTATCAGCTCCACCTTATCGGTGGCGTGCCCCATCTGCGTGAGCGCCCTGAGACGAGAAACCACCTGCAGGTACGGGTCAAAGTAGTTGCGCTCGGCCCTCTGACAGGCGGGCTCGTCGCTCAGGTAGCTTTTGGGCATCCGCAGGTCGCTCGGGCAGTACAGACAGTCATTGGCGCAGGGCCAGGGCTTGGTGAGCACGGTCAGCGTTGCCACGCCGGAGGCCGTCCGTCGCGGCTTTACTCGCAAAAGCCGCACCAGCCGCCGTTCCAGCTCAGGGTCAACGTGCCAGGCGGCCCAACGCTCAGGCTCCGTTTCCTTAACCTTAAAATAAAATGGCAGTATCCGCTTCTTGGCAAAGTGATGGCGGTTATCCCCTCGGCCGCGGTTGTGCCGAAGGATCAGCTGCGCGAGCCGCTTTTCATCAGCGCCAACAAAATCGCCGGTGCGCAGCCAATCGAGTATTTCCCGCAACAATGCTTCCATCAATCGCATTCTATACTATAAAATGGTGCAGATGCCTGCCAGATGTCCAAACTGCGCTGCCCGATGCCGCCCGGAGTTACCGTCCCCGTCTTGCCACCGCCTGGACGGTAGCCGCCCGGAGCCATGCGGCGCCGCACCGACCGACCGCACAGTGAAAGCCGCAAGATGATGAACGCAGCCACAGCAAGAATACTCTGCAAACTGAATGATAACTTCTATCGCGAGCACCACGCCGACTTCTCCGCAACGCGAAAATCCTCCTGGCCCGGCTGGCAGCGCTGTTTGTTGTGGATCAGACCGGCGATGTCTGGTGTTTGTGCCCCGCCCGCTGTCGACCCCGCTCCACGCACCCCAGCCGCGCCCCGCGCCGCCACCGACACATTGCCGCCCGCTACCGCCCCGGGCCTCTCAGTCCTCGACCTGGCCTGCGGCAACCTGCGCTTTGAGACATTCTTGGCCGCCGCGCTCCCAGACGCTGCTCTAACGTTTTACGCCGTGGACAACTGTGACGCCCTGGCTCACAAAGAAGCGCCCGTCGGAGGCGCAGGGGACACAGGAGGGGCGGGGGACACGGGAGGGGACACAGGAGGGGCGGTGGACGCAGGGGACACAGGAGGGACGTACCCTTTTGTGTCCTTTGAGGACACAAAAGGGTACGT
>JAISMZ010000107.1 GCA_031276475.1 Coriobacteriales bacterium | reverse complement strand
GGTCTCGCCGTGGGCAATCTGCGACTTGCCCTCATCCAAATCCTGCACCGCCAGCCCCAAAAGATTGCAGGCCGAGGCAAAGGAGAAACGGGTCCGCGTGGAGTTATCGCGAAACTGCGAGATGCCCAACCCACTGGAGAAAACGCGGGTGGATATGTTATTCGAGCGCAACTCGCGCAAGGCGTCGGCAACCGCAAAGGTGGCCAGCAGCTCGTCTAAGGACTTCTCCCAGGTGAGGAAGAAATCGTTGTCATACATTGCCTGGTAGTTGAGCTTCTCCAGACGTTCCAAATGCTTGCTTAGCTTTAGCAATTCAGTCTCCTTTACTTTTTCGCGCCCAATACCGGGGCACCAGTCTGCTTGCAGGGTCGTGCTGTGGAGGGGGACGCCGCAAAACGCGGTCGTCAGCGTCGCCGGCCGGCCAACGCTTACGGCCGCGGTCGGACGCCTTACTGAGCCTCCGTATACAGCGTTGGGATGGCGGCGTAAACGGCGGCACAGCGCACCAGGTCGGCCTTCCAGGTCTTCTCGTTGGGTGCGTGGGCCTGACTTTCCTTGCCCGGCCCAAAGCCGATGCAGGGAATGTTGTTGCGGCCCATGATCGAGACGCCGTTGGTAGAAAAGGTCCATTTGTCCACCACCGGCTCGCCGTAGAGCCCGCGATAGGCGGCCACGACCGCCTGGGTCGGCGGCGCGTCGGCGTCAATCAGCCAGGTGGGAAAATAGCATTCGATGGGATAGACCAGCCCGGTGTAGCTCGGCCGTTCATAGGTATACATCGAGACCACCGCGCCGTATTGCTTTACGGTGGGCAGGTCGCGCAGCTCCTGAAGTGCACTTACCCAGGTCTCGCCGTCGGTCAGGCGACGGTCGATGGAGATGGCGCAGCTATCGGCCACGGCACAGCGCGAAGGCGAGGTGAAGAAGATCTCGCTGACCGCCAGCGTACCCTTGCCCAAAAAGTCATGGGGTGCCAACCGCTCGTTGAGCTGCTCCACCTCGGCAAGGATGCGGCTCATCTTATAAATCGCGTTGTCGCCGCGCTCAGGCGCAGAGCCATGGCAGGACACGCCGCTGACCTCCACACGGATCTCCATCCGTCCGCGCTGGCCGCGATAGATATGCCCGTCGGTGGGCTCGGTAATCACCACGAACTGGGGCCGGATGCCCTCCTCCTTGATGATGTATTCCCAGCACAGGCCGTCACAGTCCTCCTCCTGCACGGTACCGGTGACCATCACGCGGTATTTGTCGTTGAGCAGTCCAAGGTCTTTCATGATCTTGGCGCCGTAAACCGCGCTGACCACGCCGCCGAGTTGGTCGGAGGCACCACGGCCACCGATCTCGGTTTCGTCTTCATAACCTTCAAAGGGATCAAAATCCCAGTTCTCGATGTTGCCCACGCCCACTGTGTCGATGTGCCCATCGTAGGCGATCAGCGTCTCGCCGTCGCCCATATACCCTATGACGTTGCCCATCGCGTCGGTACCGGCCTCGTCAAAACCTAATCTTTGCATCTCCTCAACGATGCGCGCGGCCGTCTTCTCCTCCTGTGTGCTCTCGCCAGGATAGCTGATCAGGTCACGGAGAAATGCGGTCATCTGCGTCTGATAGCCCTCTGCCGCCTCTTTGATTGCCTGAAAATCCAATGCCATGCTGCTCTCCTTTACTTTCATTCCCTTTAACAATATATCTGTCATCGCGGCGCGAGCGCTACGATATCAGCCTTGTGGTTGACCGGAGGACGTCGACAGAGATCCGTCCCCTGCCGGTGCTGGTCAGCGTCAGCAGGAAACCGCCCCTTGTCACGGTCAACCTCAATACGACGGGCAGAGGCCGTCCCAGACGATGCTTCGCCAGGCCTCCGGGTCGGTATTGCCCTCGGTGCTAAAGCAGAGCACCACCGAGTGTTCGTTCAGCCCGAGTGCCTTGCGCAGCCCCGCGTAATCGCGGTCGCTGCAGACAACCGAGACCAGGCCGGCACCCACCGCTCCGGACTCGCCGGAAATGATCGGCGCATCGCCGCGCAGCGGAGCCGCCATCACGCGCATGCCTCGGGCGGTAACCCAATCGGGCGCGGAGACAAAGAAGTCGGCCCTGGAACGCAGTACGTCCCAGGAAAGCGAGCAGGCCTCGCCGCAGGCCAGACCGGCCATCATCGTCTGCAAGTCGCCTCCCACCGCCACCAGCTGATTAGCCAGGGCGGAGCGGTAGATACAGTCAGCCGCAGAAGCCTCAACGATAGTCGTCACCGGGCCGTCGGAGGCATAGAAGTTGGAGAAGTAACCCTGCACGGCACCGGCCAGCGCGCCAACCCCTGCCTGCACAAAGACATGCGTCGGCTTATCCTCACCGAGCAGCTTGAGCTGCTCGTCGGCCTCGGCTGCCATGGCGCTGTAGCCCTGCATGATCCAACCGGGAATCTCCTCGTAACCCGGCCAGGTGGTATCCTGCACCACCACGCCGTTGGGGTCGCGCTCGGCCAGCTCCTTAACATAGCGCACCGCGTCGTCGTAATTCATGTCGGTGATCCAGGCCTCGGCGCCCTCGCCGCGAATGTTCTCCAGCCGCGCCTGTGAGCTGCCAACGGGCATGCAGATCACCGATTTCTGGCCCAGTCGCCCAGCCGCCCAGGCAACGGCTCGGCCGTGGTTGCCGTCGGTGGCTGCATAAAAGGTGATCTCGCCGACCTTTGCCCTGGTCTCCGCCGAGACGAGCTCCTCAAAACCCAGTTCGGAGATATCTTTACCCAGACGCTGGGCGATGTAGCGAGCCACTGCATAGGAGGCTCCGAGCATCTTGAAAGCCTTCAGGTTAAAGCGCTGTGACTCGTCCTTAACATAAAAGCCCTTCAGTCCCAAAAAAGCTGCCAGTTTGTCCAGTTTCACCAGTGGCGTGGCCAGATAGCCCGGAATCGTGCGATGGAAGGCCCGGGCCTTCTCCACCTCCTGCGCCGAAAGCAGGCTCGCCAAAGCACTGCCGCCGTCAAAGTGGGGCATCGTGTTGGCGGTCCATCTGATTGCATTTTTTTTCATCGGTTATAACCTTTCATTCTTGTTGAGGCGGCCGGGCAGCCCCTGGCTTGCAATCGGCGACCCTCCTTCATCCGCAGGCGATAGCCTCTATCTCCACCAGGGCATCCTTGGCCAGCGCCTTGCAGGCCAGCGCCGAGCGAGCCGGCAATGACTGCGCGTGAAAATACTCAGAGTAGACGGCATTAAAGGCCGCGAAGTCGTTCATATCGGTAAGAAAAACGGTGGTTTTAATCACCCGGTCAAGGCCGCTGCCGGCCGCCTCCAGCACCGCCTTGAGGTTTTCCAGGGTCTGCCGAGTCTGCTCGGTGATACCCGGCCCGGCCAGCTCGCCGGTGGCAGGAACCAGAGGCAGC
Organism: Coriobacteriales bacterium; assembly: GCA_031276475.1. Classification (GTDB taxonomy): domain Bacteria; phylum Actinomycetota; class Coriobacteriia; order Coriobacteriales; family UBA8131; genus JAISMZ01. The sequence goes on along the minus strand of JAISMZ010000107.1, from coordinate 771 downwards.
TGCCCCGAGGTAAAGACGAACTCGCCCGCTCGTCTGCCCTGCACATAGGGGCCGATCGCCGCCGGAGCATTCTCAGTGTTGATTATTTCTGTTTGCATCATGTCCTCCTGACTGATAAACTTTCTGCCTGCTGCTTACTGTTGGGAAGTCTCGCCGAGATAGTTGTAAAGCGTATAGCGCGAGATGCCATAATAGTTGGCAATGCGCTCCGAACTCTTCTTAATCATCAACGCTCCCCTATCCTCAAGGTAGCGAATGGCGCGCGATTTTTCCTCTTTGGTCATCGCCGCCACCGGCTTACCAATATAGGCCCGCGATTCCTCTATCAGTTGCTCCAGCAGGTCGGAGACACTGCTGGGAATGGTTCCGGACTTATCCGCGCCATCCTCCACCGGCAAGAAGCCCGAAAACGCCCGCTGCGCCAGCATGAACTCGCTGATGTCATAATTGATGCAGAGCACAGCCAGCACCGTACCGTCTGAGCCATGGATATTTGTTGTTGAGGATTTAAGCATCTTGCCGTCGCGGGTGTTGGTGATGTAGCCATGACGATCGATGATGTCTTTATTCCTAAGGGCTTCGAGCACGGTCTCGGTAGCACCGTCACCAATCTTGCGCCCCGTGACGTGCCCGTTGTAGATAATCGCGACGGTCTTCTCCAAGCCAACCGTAATGTCATGAACGACAACTTCGCAGTTTGCCCCAAACTGTCCGGCGATCCCGGCCGCGATTGCATCCAGCATCGGTTTGAGCTGTTGGAATTCGCGCTTG
>JAISMZ010000060.1 GCA_031276475.1 Coriobacteriales bacterium | reverse complement strand
GTTCTGATGGCCACGATGACAATACGGATTTCCGATGAGGACAAGGAGCTGATCAAGGCCTACGCCAAGGTGCATGGCACATCGGTTGCCGAGGTGCTGCGCAGCTCCGCCATCGAGCGCATAGAAGACGAGTTTGATCTGGCCGAGCTGAACGAGGCGATAGCCACCAGCAACGGGGTGTTTTATACCCTCGATGAAGTGAAGGCCCGCTATGGGCTCTGAGGGCTTTCGCGTAATAGTCAGTGACAGCGCAATAAGGAACCTCGACAAGATGGATGGCTCGGTACGCCGTCTGGTAGTCGCCTATCTCGAAAAGCGCCTTGAGGGCATAGCCGACCCGCGCTCGCTGGGCAAATGGCTTGTGGGAGAGCGCGCCGGGCAATGGCGCTACCGCGTGGGCGACTACCGCATCCTCGCGAAGATCAGGGATGCGGAGATAGTCATCTACGTATTTAAGATTGGCCACCGCAGGGATGTCTACAACTAGACCGGCACCGCCGTGGAGGCGCCTCGCTAACCGCCAAACTCCTCGGGCGGGCGCTTGGCGGCGGCTTCTGCTCCCAGCTCGTCGGCGGCGCGGATTACCGCCCGACGGGTCTTGCCGTTGATGGTCTTGGGCAGGGTCTCCACGTAATCGAGGATCCGGGGGTATTTATAGGGGGCCGTCTTGCGCTTCATGAAGGCTTTTATCTCCGCCGTCAGCTCGTCGTTGCCAACGTATCCCGGCTGCAGCACCACGGTGGCTTTAACGGCCTTGCCGCGTAGCGCGTCCGGCACGCCGGTAACGGCGCATTCGCGCACCGCCGGGTGGGTTAAGAGCACGCTTTCTACCTCAAAGGGGCTGATCCGATAGCCGCTGGATTTAATCACGTCGTCGTTGCGGCCAACGTAGAAGATGTAGCCGTCCTCATCGCGCCAGGCGGTGTCGCCGGAGTGGTACCAGCCGTCGCGGATTGCCGCGGCGGTCTTTTCCGCATCGCGATAGTACTCAAGCATGATGCCGGGCGGACGGGCGGCAGGGTTGTAGGCGATGCAGATCTCGCCGGTCTCGCCCACCTCGCACTCGTTGTCCTCGGCGTCGAGGATGCGGGTGTTATACAGCGGCAGCGGCCGGCCCATGCTGCCCGGCTTGGGCGTCATGTTGGGCATGTTGGCGATGGTCAGCGGCGTCTCGGTCTGGCCAAAGCCGTCCATCAAGGTGATGCCGGTAAGCTCGCGCCAGCCCTCGAGGAGGTCGGGGTTGAGCGCCTCGCCAGCGCAGACGCAGTACTCCAGCGAGTCCAGGCGGTAGCTCTCCTTGGGGCCGTTGAGGAACATCCGATACATCGTGGGCGGGCAGCAAAGTGTGGAGATCCGGTACTTCTCCACAAGTGCCATAAGCTCTTCGGCGTCAAAGCGGTCGTAGTCGTAGGTGAGCACGCAGGCCTCCATTAAGAACTGCCCGTAGAGCTTGCCCCAGACCGCCTTGCCCCAGCCGGTGTCGGCGATGGTAAAGTGGACGCCGCCGTCGCTTTTGACGTTTTGCCAGTGTTTGGCGGTGCCCAGGTGGCCCAGCGAGTAGGAGTAGTCGTGCAGCGCCATCTTGGGGTTGCCCGAGGTTCCGGAGGAGAAATAGGTGATCATCGGGTCGCTGGCCCTGGTGGCAACGCGCTGCCAGCTGGGACTTGCCGCCCGCACGCCGCTGTTAAAGTCCGTCCAGCCCTCGCGCGCGGTGCTCAGTGTGCAAAGCCCCTCCGGCCCGCTGAGCGCATCCCCCAGCCCGAAGCGCCGCACCTCCTGGAGGTCGGGCAGGCCCGCAGTAAGGCCGCCGCCGCCGCCGGCCACGAGGATCCGGTTCTTCAGCGCCGGCACCTGGGCGGCGCAGTTGTCTATCACCTGGGCGATCTCGCCGATGTCGGTGGCGATGACGGTCTTTACGCCGGCGGTGTTAACGCGGTACTCAAAGTCGTGCTCCTTGAGCATGAAGGTCGCCGGCACCAGCACCGCGCCGATCTTGTGCAGCGCCAGGGCGGTAAACCAGAACTGATAATGACGACGGAGGATGACGAGGACCATGTCGCCTTTCTCCACACCCTGTTGAACCAAGAAGTTAGCGGTCTTGTCGCTCCAGTGTTTGAGGTCGTAATAGCTAAAGCGGTGCTCCTCGCCTTCTGGATTGCACCAGATCATCGCCGGGCGGTCGGGCTCGGCGGCGGCGATGTCGTCCACCACGTCGTAGGCAAAGTTGTAATCGCTGGGCCATTGCAGGCTGAACTCGCTGAGCACGCCGTTGGCGTCGTAGCTTTCCTTGGTGTATCTGAGGTTGATGTTTCGCATGTTAGGTTTCTCCCTGTTCTCATTCATGGCAGATAATGGCATGGCAAGAGGCGCCATTACTAAATGACGCGGCGGGGGCGGGCGCGGGGTTGCGCCCTGGGGAGGTGCCGATTAATGCTTGTGCGTCAGATTGCGAGTCAGTTTGCCTTGAAGTCGTTTGGGCGGGCGGCGGGACTAGCAGAGCTAATGTCGCCGTCCGCACAGGCGGCTTCAGGGCAAACTGGCCGCAAGATGGCGTGCAATGATTAATCGGCACCTCCCTAGATAATGGGTGTGTTGAGGGTTGCGGCAGCGTCTGTGGCCGTGGCCGTCGGCTCGCCCGGAGCCGTGCCCGGAGCCGTGCCCAGAGCCGCATCCGGGGCACCCGGCTTGAGCACCACCGCCAGAAACACGCAGGGCTCACCGCCAACGGCAATCATACCGTGGCCGCGCCCGGAGTCGTAAAACAGCGTGTCGCCGGGGCCTAACTCCTCCACGTGCTCCTCAAAGGCAAAACGCAGACGCCCGCTGATGATATAGTCCAGCTCCTGGCCGGCGTGGCGCGAGAGGTGGATTGGGGCGTCTTGCTCCTCGGGCAGGTAGGGAGCGGTGACGATGAAGGGCTCGGCCAGCTTATCGGCGAACATCGACGCCTGATGCAGGTACTCAAAGCCCGCCCGGCGCTTGATTGACAGACCGCGGCCCGCCCGGGTGATCTCGTAGCCGCGAAGGTGCGGAGCCTCGCCGGTAAGCAGCTCGATGACGTCTACACCGAGGGCATTGGCCGCCTTATAAAGGAAGGTGAACGTCAGCTCGGAGCGGCCTTCCTCCTGCGCCTGGTACTCCTCCACGCTTCGGCCAGTGGCCTGTGCCATGTCCTCAACGGACAGCTCCAGGTCCTCCCGCAGCGCCTTAATTCGGTTGCTCACCTCGGCAACATCCGGCTCTCTGTTTGGCATGATCGTTGTTCACCTCCTGTTTCTGTCTTAATTCTGCTTGGGAATTTTACGGTTATGACATGATAACAGTATTTGTGGAGGAGGGCGGGCGGCAGTTGCGCCAGCGGTCGTGGGGACGTCAAGCCGGCGCCAGGCCCTTCTCCAACAGACCGCTTGCCAGCATCGTCCGCACGAGTTCGCTTGTGGAGACGCCCTGGGCCTTTGCCTCGCTTTCAATCGCCCGCTTCATGGCGGGAGACACCTTCACCGAAAGCACGGTTGATCCCTCAACACTCAAAGGTGGCCGCCCGCTGATCGGCTCTCCCACGCTGTGCTCGCCGCTCGGCCACTCGTCTTTATCCAGCGCCTCGCACCAGCGTGTGAGCATCTCGTCGGTGACGAACCTACCGTTTGCTGCTCTGACTACGTCCATGCCTGCCTCCCTTCAACCCGAGCTCTGTAATAAAATTGACAATTAGTATACCTGTTTTGCGTGACAGTAGTCAGCCTTGTAAGCGCATTGTTTATACCGCTCCGCTGCTTTATAATTACATCTGAAGCAAACCCGAACAGGGCAATTGAGCATGACACTGGAGGCACGATGGACGCGGTAAGAGAGATAGTTGACGCAAGCAGGCTGGCAAATGTGATGGACATACCCGAGTCGCTGTGGGGTCGCAGGGTTGAGGTGATAGTTCTGCCTGCTTTGGATCAGACACCGAAGGAAGAGATGCAAGCAAAGCCATATCCTACAAAAATCGAACTCGACGAGATGCTGAAAGGCTCTGTCACCGAATCGCTACTCGGCTCCATTCCCCACGCACCAATCAGTGCCGCAGAAATCCGCGCAGAGAGACTGGCGGGTAAATATGATCCTGCTGATAGATAGTAACATAGTGTTAGATTATATGCTAAGAAACGAAGGGCGCTACGAGAACGCTCAATACGTCCTTTTGATGGCAGAGATTGGCATTGTTGATGGATATGTGACAGCGTCTGCCCTCACAGATATCTACTACATCGCAAGTAAGGCTCACAAAAGCAAAGAAATCGCCTTTGGCTTAATAAAAAAGCTGGTTGAGCAAGTCCGTATTGCAGCAGTAGATGATGGGGTTATAAAACGCGCCATTGATATTCGTTGGAATGATTTTGAGGATTCTGTTCAATATGCAACTGGAAAATCAATCTCTGCGGATTATATAGTAACAAGAGACAGTAAAGATTTTAATAAGAGTACGATACCCGTCATTAGTCCTGAATCACTGGTAGAGTTATTGCTGACGGACTGAGGCTATCAGTGCAGTAAGGCAAGGCGTCCTTGAAAGCACGACAAGAGGAAAGCGAGTGGCAAAATGAGAATAGTTATCCACAAAGACGGAAAGATCACTGATTATGAATGGGATTGGGACAAACACAGTGCCTTCACCTTTACGCCTTTTCCAACATTAAACGAGGATCCAACTACCGGACATCTCGTACTTGAAGACATATCAAAAAAACCAACAGGAAAACTTGAAGCTGGCGATGATTGGCCCAGGGTAATATTTAATAGCATGAGCACAAAGGGGTACGTCCCTCCTGTGTTCCCAATACGTGGTTGTATGCTGGAAAGTGAGGGACAGCGTGACCGTTTGACGAAACCTTGCGAGTAATCTATAGTGGGTTTGTATCGTAAGGAATGTAAGGAGTAACTATGGAGCTGGCAAAGGTAACATCCAAGGGACAGATTACCATACCGGTAGACATCCGGCGCAAACTCGGCCTGGATACCGGCTGCAAGGTCTTGTTCTTTGAGAGGGGCGACGACGTTGTCATCAAGAAGAACACCCCCGAAGCCGCACTGGAGGCAATACGTGGTGTGCTCGCCCCGCTTGCCACCGCGCAGGGGATACTCACCGACGATGACGTTATGGCACTGGTCAAGGAGTTCCGCAGCAGAAATTCAACTAAATGATGGTCATGGTCGACACGAACATCCTTATCTCCGTGATGGTCTTTAACAGCACAAAGATTTCTTCAATGTTAGAATCGGTTGCCCTGAGATTATGCGCCCACTTGATTTCCTTGATAAATACTGAGGTTCTTTGCCGGTAGATTTAAAGATTTCAAAATACAGATTCAGCCATAAAGCGGGACGGACACCGCGGTTGCCGCTGCCATCGGCGTGGTCACCAACAAGAGCGCCAGCAGTGCGCGCTGCCGTCACAGCCAACGCCCGCAGCGCTGTAAGCGACACAAAGGGGTACGACACAAAGGGGTACGTCCCTCCTGTGTCCCTCCTGTGTCCCCATCTGCACATCATCTGTTATAAAGATCAATAGGATCAGCGCCCAGCTCGTCGCCAAACAAAACTTCAAGATAATTCATTTTCCCATAAAGAACTCTGACAACGTAGACGGTCTTCTCGGCATATCGGTAGAATACAAGGTAGCTACCGCAGACAAGGAAACGATAATCTGTGTTTATAGCGCAAGTTGCCGAAAGCGGTGTGCCTATCTCTGGCGTTATCGCAAGCCCCCTTATGCGTTCAGCGATCTTTATCATGGTGTTTTTGCTGCCTGTGGGCTTACCAGATCAATAGAGATATATTGATGAATGGCCTGCAGGTCAGCTTGAGCCAAAGGCGAATAACGTATGGCTGCTTTAGCCACGCTTAAATCCCCAATGCTTCCTCAACCGCGTCGGGCATAAGCCAGCCGTTATCGTGTGCGCTTTGCTCGCCTTTTGCAAGCTCGCCAAGCAACGTTAGCGCCGCTTGGGTACGGTCGTAGTCTTCCAACTCAAGTATCGCATAACGTCCACGCCCGTTCCTGGTGAGAAAGACCGGCTGCCCTAAAGAGACCTCCCTGAGTACATCATTGTAGTTACGTAGATCTGAGACTGGCTTTATCGTTGGCATTTCAACCTCCCGACATGGCTTATTATTCGTAATATTTTACGTCATATTTGATCCATAAGCAAGATGACACCTTCATACACGATACACGACACAAAGGGGTACGTCCCTCCTGTGTTCTTCTGTGCTCTGGCCGCTGCCTCCGCTGGTGGGAGCCGAAAATGCTATAATCGGCTTTTTGGAGGAATCGGCAGGAGAGGCGAAATGGGTTCTGGCACATTCGACGCATCGCGGTTCTCGTATGCAAATGCAGCGGACGTACTGTATGGCGTCAGCCAGGAGCGCTTCGATTACCTGGCCAGGCTCGAGGACGAGCTTTCGCGCTTTGGGCAGGAACCACGCTGCACAATGACAGGGAAGATACAGCAACTCCTGTCCAGCATTGAGAAGAAAAAAGCGATCCTTGATTCCTGCAGACCCCTGGACACGGCCGCGCTCTCGTCTTTGAACGAGTCCTTCAGGGTCGAGTTCACGCACGACTCCACCGCACTGGAGGGCAATACGCTGACCCTGGGCGAGACTGCCCTGGTGCTCCTGCAGGGCATCACGGTGGGCGAGAAGCCCTTGAGGGAACACCTCGAGGTGCTTGACAACGATGCGGCGTTCCAACACGTCCTCACGATAGCCCAGGACGGATGCCCAATAGATGAGAGGACGGTCAAAGACATCCACGCCCTCGTCGCCAAGAACGACAGCAGGGCACACCCCTTAGGCGCATATGCGTCCGGCCAGCGCTTCGTTGGAGGCTCGGCCGCTGTGCCTGCCCCGCCTGACAAAGTTCCCGAGTACATGGCGGCACTTCTGCTATCTGTGCCCGAGCACCCGAGCCTTGAGGACATGGCGTGCTTTCACCTCGTGTTTGAGGACATCCATCCCTTCAATGACGCCAACGGCAGGACAGGGCGGCTGCTGCTCAACCTGATGCTGATCAAAGAAGGCTACCCTCCCATCACCATCAAGTCTGAGGAAAGGGAGCGCGCCGCATACTATCGGGCCATCCATGACTTCACAGAGCCCGGAGGCGACCGGGACACAGCCCTCCTGCTGTCCATCATCGCACGATGCGAGGAACGCGCCCTCGACCAGCACCTCGCCGCAATCGGGACAGGAAGCGGGCGGGCGGGGCAGTAGCGCAGGCCTTTTGTCAACATTTACGACACAGAGGAGTACGCCCCTTTTGTGTTCGCGACACAGAGAAGTACGTCCCTTTTGTGTTCACGACACAGAGGGGTACGTCCCTTTTGTGTTCCTTTTGTGTTCATCCCAAAAGTCCACGCGGGCCAGGAAAACCCGCAGTGCGCTATACTGTGCGGGCGCGGCATCGCCGGACCCTGTCGCGCTGTGAAGGCCCTGTGCGCCACCGCCTTCTCAAAGCAGTTGCCCGGACGCCCAGGGAAACACCGGGCGTAGTTATCAAAACGAAAAAGGGAGTCAGAGAAATGAATAGTCTGGAGAACGACGGGGCCGCCGCGCCCGCCGCCAGCCCCGCCACGGATGTTGTCCCAACTGCCGCGCCCACAACAGCCGCCCCGGTTGCCGCCGCGCC
>JAISMZ010000047.1 GCA_031276475.1 Coriobacteriales bacterium | reverse complement strand
GTGCCGAGTTCTGGATGAACCTCGAGACCACCTACCAGATAAAGACCATCGACGCGGAGAAGTACGCCAAGGTCTCGGTCTTGGTAGCCGCCTGAGAGCATGAGCTAACGAACCTGACGGACGCAGGGACGGTTCATCCGTCCGCATTTCTCTCCAGCGCTGTCATCTGACCCTCGCGCACCTTAAAGTGGGCGGCATTCTTCAGGCAAAGCGCAACGGTAGAAGAGTTGTGGAGGAGGGAGGCGGTTCCCGGAGGCAGCAGACCGGCGACGCCGCCGGCCATCACCGCGCTGTTAAAGCCGATGGCGCTGCGCGAGGTGAAGCTCAGGCGCTCTTTGAGCTCCTCGGAGAGATGCCGCAGGGTCACCAGCGCCTCCAGGTCGTCATCGGCAAAGGTGATGTCGGCGACCTCGCGGGCGATGGCCGTGCCCTGGCCGAGCGCTATCCCCACATCGGCCCGGGCCAGCGCCGGCGAGTCGTTAACGCCGTCACCGACCATCACCACCCGGGAGCCTTCGGCGACGATATCCTCCACAATAGCGAACTTTTCGTCGGGCAGCAGGTCGGCGTGGAACTCCTCTACGCCTAAAGCGGCGGCGACCCTGCTGGCGGAGCGGTGGTTATCGCCGGTGAGCATCACAAAGCGCCTGAAGCCGAGCGCCCGCAGGCGCTTAAGCGTGGCCGCGGCCCCCTCTTTAAGCGGATCAGCTATGCCCAGCACGCCGACCAGAACATGATCCACCGCCAGATAAAGCGGCGTCAGGCCTTCCAGCATGGCCTCCAGGGACGCGGCAAGGCCATCCGGCATCGCTACGCCCTCGTCGCCAAACAGAAAATGCGCCGAGCCGATCACCACCCGCCTGCCTTCCAGCGAAGAGGCGATGCCGTGGGCGACGAGGTATTCCACCTCGGCGTGGCGCTCGCGATGGTCAACGCCGCGCTCCTCGGCGGCACGGACGACGGCCCGGGCCAGCGGATGCGGGAAGTGCTCCTCCAGGCAGGCGGCCAGGCGCAAGACCTCGCGCTCGTCACAGAATTCGGGCAGGTCACTGGCGCAGACGGGGATAATCAGCTTCAGCTCGGGGCGGGCCTGGGTCAGTGTGCCGGTCTTGTCAAAGATCATCGTGTCGGCGGCGGCGTAGGCCTCAAAGAAACGGGCACCCTTAACGGTAAAGCCCAGTTTGGCGGCGTCGCGCATCGCGCTGAGCACGGCAATCGAGCCGCCCATCTTAAGCACGCAGGAATAATCGACCATCAGCGCGGCCGAGGCGCGGGTAAAGTCGCGGGTCAGGATGCCGGTCGCGGCAGCCAGGGCGAAGTTCCAGGGCACGATGCGCTCGGCCGCCCGCTCCATGTGCAGCTGCTGGTCGGATTTAAGCACCTCGGAGCGGCGGACGAGCGAGGTTATCGTGCGCAGGCGGGTGTCCTCGTCGGCGACGCGCACTCGCACGAACAGCTCGCCCTCCTCCACAACCGTACCCGCAAACACCGAGTCGCCAACCACCCGCTCTATCGGATACGGCTCGCCGGTCAGCGAGGCCTGGTTGACCCAGGCGCTGCCGCGCTCGATGACGCCGTCGACGTTTATCGGCAGGCCCGTGCGCACGACTATCAGGTCGCCCGGCCTGATACTGCTGGCGGCAAGCTCAGACTCGCGGTCGCCCTCAACGCAAACGACCCGCGGGCTGCGCTCCAAAAGGGTTGCCAGCAGCTCGTTCTCGGAGCGTCGGCGGGTGTATTCCTCCAGCGTATCACCAACGTTGAGCAGCAGCATCGTCTGGCCGGCGGTGTTAAAGTCGCCCTGCACCGACGAGGCAACAATCGAGGCGGCGTCCAGCACAGAAACGTCCAGACGCGTGTGCACCAGCGAGCGCAGCGCGGCCCGGGCAAAGGGGACAAAGCTGGCCAGCGTCCAGATCGCCCTGAGCGGCGTGGGCAGGAAGACCCGCCGGGCAAGATGGCCGGCGAACTGCCAGAGGATCAAAAAGCCGACCGAGCTGTCCGGCGCGCCCTGTTCTCTGGAGAAGACTGGGCGTTGTTGGTAACTGAGGGCCGTCGTCGCCCCGCGGTGCTCCTCAACCGTCTTGGCATCGAGCGCGGCAAGGCGCGCCAAGAAGGCCTGCCGTGCGTCTGCGCCACGGTAGTGTACGGCAATGCTGCCGGCCCGGGGATAGAGGGTCAGCTTCTCGACGCTGCCCAGAAGCGCCGCGTAAAGCGCCCCGCGGTCAGCGCTCGGCACACGTCCCGGCAGCTTGACGCGCAGCCTGCCGGGCAGGTCGGATACTATTCTATAGCGCATGATAGGCCACCTTCAGGTGTCAGGGCTGCCGGTGAGCGCGAGAGAGCGCAGAGGAGCACTGTGGGACGCAGGGAAACGCTGCGCTCACGCCTCTTCGCCCGCCTCGGCGGCGTCAGTCTTCTCGGCGCTGTTCAGATACTCGGCCTCGGCAAGGATGTCCTCAAACTGCGCCTTGCCTTCCTCATAGACCTCCTCGGCGTTGGCCTTGGCCTTCAGGCCCTGGGCAATGGCGCCCACGTAGAGCTTCTTGGCCGGCTTGCTGGTAAGCACCTTGATCCCCAGCGTGCCTGCCAAAAAACCTCCGAGTACGAGCAACGCGCTCTTCTTCTCAAATGCAGCCATCTCATTCCGTCCTTTCATTCTCAGGGAGGCATCGATTAAATCATGGCCTTCCACGATTGCAGGTTCTCCCTCACGGGACCACCTGATAACTTATAGCGAGTTATAATAACCGAACTAAGTTTGCAATGCAATACTTTTTCTGGTATTGTTGCATTCAGTTTAAGTTCGCACAGCAAAACTGATAGTGGGAAGGCAGGCAAGTATCATGGCAAACAGCGCGATATGCTTCAAAGAGGTCAGCAAGCTCTACGGCAAAGGCGAGTCCGCCACCTATGCCCTGCGCGACGCCAGCTTTAGCGTGGAGGGCGGCAGCTTTGTCGTCGTCCTTGGGCCTTCGGGAGCTGGCAAGACAACGCTGCTGAACCTGCTCGGCGGCATGGACAGTGCGACCTCCGGCGCGATTATGGTGGACGACACCGACATCTGCCGGCTCAGCGAGCGCGAGCTGACCGCCTTCAGGGCCCAACAGATCGGCTATATCTTTCAGTTCTACAACCTGATCCCAACGCTGACCGCGGCGGAGAATATCGAGCTGATGCGCTCGGTAAAGTCTGACAGCCTCGCCGCGAGCCAGGTTTTGGAGGAGGTCGGGCTGGCCGGCCACGAGCGCAAGTTCCCCTCGCAGCTTTCCGGCGGCGAGCAACAGCGGGTCTCAATCGCCCGCGCCATCGCCAAACGGCCACGGCTGCTGCTTTGCGACGAGCCCACCGGTGCCCTGGACAGCGCCACCGGCGTACGGGTCTTAAAACTGTTGAGACAACAGGCAGATTCTGGGCAGACCACCGTCTTGGTGGTCACCCACAACGCCCAGATCGCCCAGATCGCCGACGTCGCCATAAAGGTGCGCGACGGCCGCGTGGAGAGCCT
>JAISMZ010000291.1 GCA_031276475.1 Coriobacteriales bacterium | reverse complement strand
AAAACGCCGCGCGCGCCGAGAGCACGCCACCGCCGGTTGACTACCGCATCGAATGCGATCTCAGGCGCTGTGTGGGTTGCGGCCTGTGCGCCGCCTTCTGCCCGGTGGAGGTCTTTGCGATGGTGGAGCGCGGCGCCGACGAGCCCTTCCCGCAAAGCCTGTCCGCCGCTCCAGCGCAAAAGCCGCAAGTCATCGCGCCCGGGCGCTGCTGGGGTTGTGAGACCTGCGCCGGCCAATGTCCGCAAAATGCCCTGCGCGTGCTTGCCAGCGGCGGTGCCAGCGCCTTCAGCGATCGCCAGAGCGCCCCGCCGCTGCCCGAGGAGAAGGCTGCCCTCTACCGCAGTTGGGCGGAGGATCTGAAGCGCATCCTTGGCTTGCGCTGGGAGCCGGTGGCCATCTCACTTATCCCGGCCGGCGAGCCACTGCCCGATGTGCCGCTGCCCGAGGAGCGCCTGCGCTACTGCCAGAGCCTGATGGCGGCGCGGCGCGGTGTCTCGCTGATGATGCCGGCCAACCGCCATGCCTGCCCCGATGGCACCTCGATCCTTGGGCTTACGGCGATGCCGGCAAAACTGGCAAGCGGCGAGCTCTATCTGCTCTTCCACAAACTGGATAATATCGAGGCGGCGCAACGGATGGTTGGTGAGCGGCCGATGTTGCCCGAGCGCAGCGTGGACGCCACGGTGGTCACGCCGTTGGCCGAGGCCGCCTGCGAACCACAGGTGATTGCCGTATTCGCCCAGCCCGAGCAGGCGATGTGGCTGTTGATGAGCTCGTCGTATTACACGGGCCACCGTCACGACCTGCACGCCTCCGGTTATAACGCCCAGTGTGTGGAGACAACCCTTTTACCCTATACGACCGGAGAACTCAATGTCTCCTTTGGCTGCTATGGCTGCCGGGCTTCCAGCGACATTGGTGACGATCTGATGTTTGTTGGCATACCCGTAGCGCTGATGCCCGAGATTATTCGCGGTTTAGAACAGTTGGGCAAAAAGGCGATTCCCCAGTCGCGTCGCAAGATCTATCTGCCGCCGATGGCTTAGCGGTGCCCCTGTATTGCACACTGCCCTCTCACCCGTCTTGCGGAGCAGCCTCGTTAGAGTGCTTCTCAACAATCTCGATGATCTCGGTGCGCGACCCTACGCCCATCTTCTTGTAGATGTTTTTGGTGTGGCTGTGTGCGGTGCTGTCGGAGATAAAAAGGGCCAATCCTGAAGCTGTATGATGTTGTGTCATAATTATCACATCCTTCTGCTTTTTAACCACTATTCATCTGTAAATTATAGCAATAGAACGCAGGACTGCCCACTCTCGTTCACACTTCAGAGCTGCCCCTGGCCCTTACCGCCCCCGTCGCCCCGGGCGCTTCGCTATAATGGTGCTTATGACAACGCCCCGCACAGAGCCCCTGTTCACCATCCGGCCGGCCGCCGAGCGCGACGAGCCGTATCTGGAGGCACTCTTTCTCTTTGAGGAGATGCCCACCTTGCCGCTGAATGACCTGCTCACGGGCAGCGTGGCGGTGAATTCCGACGACGAACCGGTAGGTTTCATCCGCATCTTTACAGTAGACGACAAAGAAGACCCCGCAAAAAGCGGGCACTACATCTATCCGGTGATCGTCTTTGAACAGTGGCGTCATCACGGCGTGGCGGCGGCGTTGGTGGACTACGAGTTGCGCCGGCGCGGCTCGCTTAAGCTGGTGGCCTGCCGTCCGTCGCGCGGTTTTTACGAGCGCACTGGCTTTGCCCGCGAGGACTGGAGCAACATCGCCGATCCTATTGCCGCCGATTGCCAGCGCTGCCCCGACCAGCTCAGTTGCGACCCGGTGCCTTACGTCAAAAGGTGACAAAATCGTACCGTCCCTTTTGTCACCTTCTCAAGGAGCAAAGGTAAGGCAGGGGAGTGAGCGGAAGCACGTTCCGGTGCCCGTTCAGAGCAAGAAGCGTTCGGCGCTGATCGTTGTTAGCTGGCAGGCGCCGGTCTCGCAGACTTCCCGGCAGGCGTCACAGCCAACGCAGTAGATCTCCTCGCAGACGACCCGGGGGCCGTCTATCGAGCCTGTCGTTCCCGCGTCGTTGCCGCCCGCCTCCGCGCCCGCTCCGTCCGCTGCCGCGCCAGCGCTCGCGCCCGCATCCGCCGCCGCTGCCGCCCCAGCGCCCGCGTCCCCCTCGTCGCCTTTGTCATCCGGCTCCACGATCCGTCGGGCGTGCAGCGGGCAGGCGTCCACGCAGTTGCCGCAGAGCGTGCAGCGTGCAGCGTCGGTCGTGCTGACGTTGAGCCTGACGTCGCCAGCGTGGGCGGGATTGCGGCCGAGGGCGTCCACGAGCTGGTAGCGGCTGGGCACGATAATGCTTCGCGGCAGCGTTGATGAGCGCCGTTGTTCCTCAAGGCTTTTGCCCAACTGCGTACGCTTGTAGGCGTCGCGGCGGGAGCGCTCCCGCTGCACCGCGAGCAGCGCCTGGTTGTCGCGGCGGCCAAGCTCGTCCCAGGCGTTTTTCAGACCCCGAAAAACGCCGGTCAGGGCTTCGCGGCGGTCGGGCTCGGTGGGCGCGCGCAGGAATTCGAGCAGCGAGGCGTCGGCCTTTCTCGGCAGCTCTGCCGCCGATCCGTAAAGCTCGACGCTCGTTTGCGTCCAGTTCTCGGCCGTGCTGATTGCCGCGTCTATCAGCGCCTCGATGTTGTTCTTGGCGTTCACGGGACATTTTGCGCATTGGCCGGCTGGCAGCAGCACACCAATTCGCTCCAGCGGCGTTATCTCGGCCTCGTTAAGCAGCGCGAACCAGATCGGCGCACTGAGCATTGCCAGGCAGGCTACGCTGTGGAGGATACCGTCGGCTTCGGCGCTGTCCAGCAGTTGCGCGTCGCTGGTGGGGGTGTTGTTGGTCGCCGCCGCGTCTGTTTCCGTTTCGCCGTCCGCGCCGTCTGCGCCAGCCACACCGCCGGCAGCCGCGCCGCCGCCCGGCGTGCCCGCCGCCCCCGCCGCACCGCCGGCAGCCGCCGCCTCCGCTCGCACCAGATACCGCGTTCGCTGGCAGGTCAGCACCAGCTCGCGGGTCTTCAACGTCGCCTCCAGCAGCCGCCGGGTGGTCTCCTGCACGTTTTGCCGGGTCGCCCCCAGGGCGCTCATCGGACACATCGACATGCAGGCGCCGCATTTCAGGCAGCGATCGGCGGTGAACAGCGTGTGCGCACGCGGCTCCAGCGCGTCCACCGGGCAGCCGGCAATGCAAATCTCGCATGAACGCGGCAGCCGCGCATGGCGTTGGCACATCGTGGCGACGGCCATCACCTTGCCCGCTCCAAAATCATCTACTCCCATCTCGCCCATACAACCATTATACTATTGCTTATGGAGAACATCGCGTCATCTTCTGCCCGCCGCTCGCCTCAAGCCGCCGACATCCCACCGGCGGCTGTGCCTGACACCGCCCCCACGCCGCCCGCCTCCGTGCCGCTCGCGCCCGCCCCCGCCGACGCCCTATCGGCTGCTGTGCCGCCCGTCCCCGCCCCCGCCCCCACCGACGTCCTCGCCCCCGCGCCGGGTGCCGCGACTGAGCCCGTCTCGCCGGCGGCGTTGCGTTTTGCCGAGCTGGAGGCCATCGTCGCCAGACTGCGCGCACCCGGCGGCTGCCCCTGGGACGCCGAGCAGACGCACGCCAGCATCGCCCATAATCTGGTGGAGGAGGCCTACGAGGCTCTGGACGCCATCGAGCAGGGTGACAACGAGTCACTGTGCGAAGAGCTGGGTGACGTATTGCTGCAAGTAGTTTTCCATGCGCAAATAGCTAATGAGAATAACAACTTTAGCCTGGCCGAACTGGTAGCCGGCATCAACAACAAGCTGATCCGTCGCCATCCCCACGTCTTCG
>JAISMZ010000284.1 GCA_031276475.1 Coriobacteriales bacterium | reverse complement strand
CTTACGGAAAATGGGACGAAACGTACCGTCCCCTTTGTCCCCACACAACGTATGACCCCTTACGGAAAATGGGACGAAACGTACCGTCCCCTTTGTCCCAAGCATTAGGCTACCAGCTGCCCAGGTACTGCTCCAGCTCGGCTTTGTTGTTCACAGAGGCCTGAGCGACTTCAGCGGTTATCATGCCGCGGTTGAGCAGCGAGACCAGATCGGCGGCCAGGGTGTGCATTCCGAGGTTTCCGGAGGACTGCATCGTCGAGCCAAGCTGATGGTACTTGCCCTCGCGGATCAGGCTCAACACGGCATCGGAGCCGGTCAGTATCTCGGTGGCGACCATCCGACCACTGGCGTCGGCAAGTGGCACCAGAGTCTGGGTGATGATGCCGCGCAGTACGCCGGAGAGCTGCGAGCGAATCATCCCCTGCGAATGCGAGGGATAAACATCAACGATGCGGTCGATGGTCTGGGCGGCGCCGGTGGTATGCAATGTGGAGAGCACCAAATGGCCGGTCTCGGCGGCGGTAACGGCGGCGCTGATGGTCTCAAAATCGCGCATCTCGCCCACCAGGATGACGTCGGGATCCTCACGCATTGCCGAGCGCAGGGCGTCGGCAAAGGACTTTACATCGCGGTGCACCTCACGCTGATGCACCAGGCAGCCCTTGTTCTGATGGATGTATTCTATCGGGTCTTCCACGGTGATGATATGGGCCTTACGCTGGACGTTGATGTAGTCTATCATCGCCGCCAGGGTGGTGGACTTACCCGAGCCGGTGGGGCCGGTAACCAGGATCAGGCCGCGGGGTTGCTCGGCCAGTTGGCGGATAACGTCGGGCAGTTGCAACTCCGCAAGCGAGGGGATGTTGTTGCGCAGCACGCGAATCGCGCAGGCCAGCTCATTGCGCTGATGGAAGACGTTTACGCGGTAACGCAGACCACCGGTGTTCTCAAAAGAGAAATCGAGGTCGTTGCCCCGGGACAACTCTTCGCGTTGCAGGTCGTTTAACAGCGAGAGGATCAACGCCCGGTAATCGTCGCGGCTACCCTCAAACGGCCCGATGAACAGTGAGCCCAGGCGGCGGAAGGTCGGGGGCTGCCGCGAGGTGATATGAACGTCGGAACAGTCGTTGTCGCGCGCGTACTGAACCAGGGTGTCTATCGTGTAGTCGCTCATCAGTCCACCATCTCACCAATCTTTAAGAACTCCTCGATGCTCGTCGTGCCCTCCATGACCAGGGTTTTGACCCTGTCGCGCAGGGTCGCCATGCCCTGCTCATTGCGAGCATAATCGTATAATGCTGATATTGGTGCGTCCTCGGCGATCATCCGCTGCATCCGCTTATCCACCGCCACCACCTCATGGATGGCGATACGGCCCTTGTAGCCGGTCTCGCTGCAAACATGGCATCCCGTCCCCCGCCGCAGGCGCAGTCCCGTTCCCGCCTCCTCGCGCAAGGCCAACAACTCCAGCTCGTTGGGCTCGTATTCCTCCATACAGTAAGGACAGATCTTGCGCACCAGACGCTGGGCGATCAGTCCGACCACGGAGTTGCCCACGAGATAGGGCGGCACACCCATGTCTACCAGGCGAACCACCGAGGCCAAAGCGTCGTTGGTGTGCAGCGTGGAGAGCACCAGATGACCGGTGATGGCGGCACTGACCGATATCGAGGCGGTCTCGGCGTCGCGGGTCTCACCAACCATGATGATGTCGGGATCCTGGCGCATCAGCGAGCGCAGGCCAACCTGAAAGGTCAGTCCAGCCATGTTATTGACCTGTACCTGATTGATGCCCGCGAGGTTGCGCTCCACGGGATCCTCGATGCTGGAAATGTTGATCTGGCGATCGCGAAAGCGCTCCAGCGCCATGTACATGGTGGTGGTCTTGCCCGAGCCGGTCGGACCGGTGATGTAGATGATGCCGTTGGGATTCTCGAGTATCTTCAGGAACTTCTGATAGTCGGCATCGATCATGCCAAAATGGTCGGAGTGGTCGATCTGCGTGTTGGTAGAAAGGAAGCGCAGTACCGCTTTCTCGCCGTAGATGGTGGGCAGCACCGAAAGGCGGACGTTGAGGTCGTTGTTTTGCACCTGAATGCGAAAGTGCCCGTCTTGGGGCAGACGTTTTTCGGCGATGTCGAGGTTGGACATGATCTTCAGGCGCACGATCAGCGCCGAGTGGATGTTCTTGGGCAGATCGGAGTAGTCAATCAGGGCGCCGTCCACGCGCACGCGCACCTTGCTGGTACTCTCAAAAGGCTCAATGTGCAGGTCGGAGGCCCCGCTGGAAAAGGCACGCAGCATCAGGCTGTTCAACAAATTGACCACCGGAGTGCTGTCATCGCCCAGATCGACGGTGTTAATCTCAGCCACCTCGGGCAGCATCGAACCAAAGACGGCGTCGGCCTTATCCACAGCTTTACGGGCATCCACCTCGCTGTAATGGTGGGCGATGGTGTTTTGAATCTCGGAGGCCTTGCCGATGTAGAGACGCAGCGGCATCTGGGCGGCATGCTGCAGCTCTTCTACAGCAAACATATTGATGGGGTCGTTGATTACGACCTCCAG
The DNA here is from genome assembly GCA_031276475.1 of Coriobacteriales bacterium. Lineage (GTDB taxonomy): Bacteria > Actinomycetota > Coriobacteriia > Coriobacteriales > UBA8131 > JAISMZ01. Next base: position 8,584 of record JAISMZ010000284.1, on the reverse strand, counting down.
GGCACCGTCCTTCTCGGCAATGGCGACGGCAGTGTTCTTCTCGGCCAGTGAGCGGGGAATCTTTTGCAGGGCATCCATCTGAACGCGGGCGTTCTCCAACGAGATATAGGGGTAGCCGAGCTTGTGCGAAAGCGCCTGGAGAACCTCGTTTTCGGTCGCAAAACCCAGCGCTATGACGGCCTGTCCGAGGCGGACGTTGTTCGCCTTCTGATAGGCCAGGGCCCGGGACAGTTGTTCCTCGTCAAGATAGCCGTATTCCTGCAGTAACTCGCCGATGCGGATGTTGTGTGCCTGTGCCATAGCTGACCTCTAAGTCGTAGGGGTTTGCCTCAACCGGCCTGGCCGGGAAGGATGTAGATCTTCGCCTGTATGCTCACCGTGGGTGGCGCATCGTCCCCGGAATTTAAGAAGGAGCGGGCGGGAGGATCGGGCAGGGAGTAACTGATGACCTCCATCGCCGGCAGAGCGCGGACTTTATCCAAAAAGGCAAAAAGCTTGTCCCGGTCGCTCTCAACCTGGATGCTCAGGGTGCAGGAATAGACGCTGATGGCAGTGGCGTTAGAAGAATTTGTGGAGGATGCGCCCGCTGCCGAGCTGGAGCCGGTGGCGCCCTGTGGGCCGCTGACAGCGGCGTCCAGACCCGTTGGGGCGTCGGCGGCCGGCCGGCCTGCGGAACCAGCGCCGCCCGCGCCGTCTGCGCCCGCGCCCGCGCCGTCTGCGCCTGCCGTGCCCGCGCCGTCTGCGCCTGCCGTGCCGTCCGCAGCCGCGCCGTCCGCAGCCACCGCCTCGCCCGGCATCGCCGGTACCAGCGAGGAAGGCTGATACATGGCAAGCGACTCCGGGGTACTGACACCAATGTCTAACTGCAAAGGAACCATGCCGCAGTCAACGATCATCCCGGTTATCATCCGGTCGATCTCCTCAGGATCCATCGGCTGATAGAAAAAGGCACTGTAGCCCCGATATTCGCGCTCAGCCGCAGCCAGATTCTGACGGTAGCTGTCGGCCCGAGCGATCTCGGACATCAGATCTGTCTTCTGAAGAGCCAGGTCATCAATCTCTTGTTCCAGACTGGCTATTGTTTCCAACGCGGGCAACACGCCAAAGTAGGCACCTGAGCCAACAACAACGATGACCACCAATACCACGATCAGCAGATGCTCGCGCATACTGCTTTTTTTCCAGTAGGCGGCTATGGGATTTTTGTGAGCCGCTTCTGGTTTTGCGGAGGCTGAACCGGGAGCCGTTGGGCGTACCGCACCGGTTTGTGCAAGCGGATTGTCATGCAGGCCGATGGGATCTTTCTGTCGAGAAATCAGTGCCATCTCACTCCCCTCCCTGCGCACCGGTTGTATCCGTGGCCGCCTCGCTCGCACCCGCGCCGTCGCTCGCCGCGTCGCCTGCCTCTGTGGCCGCCTCGCCCGTGGCCGCATCCTGCTCCGGCAGCTCCGGCAGGCTTGGCAACGGTGGCGCGACCAGACATTCAATAGAATAGTAATAAGCGATTATTTCACGGATGGCAGAAGAGCTGGAGGATCCGGAGGACCCGGAAGAACCTGCGGAGGAATTACCCTTTGAGCCCGCGGGGGCCGCGCCGCCGGTAGCCGATGATCCAAAACCACCTGTAGCTGACGCGCCGCCTGTCGCGCCCATTGGCTCTAAGCTGATGGATTCACCGGTCTTGGTCTGAACATAGCCCCGGTACTGAATATCGGCAAAGATGTCGCTGTTGCGCATCTGCTCGACAAAGCGCGGCAGACTGGACAGTTCGCCGGCCTGAGCGTTGAATCTGAGAATGCCACTGTGGCGATCGTAGCTGATGCCGGACAGCTCAATCTCGGAGCCGGCCAAAACAAACACCCGGTTGTACTGCTCGACGTAAAGGTCGGGATAGCTGGAGATATGGCGCAACTGTGCCATTATGGCGTCGGCGTCCGCCCTGGTCTGCGCAGCCTGCTGGCTGGCAAGTATCGCCTCCTGATGGGCGGCCTGGGTCTGCGGGCTCTCCACATAATCGCGCAATGCGTTGCGCTCCTCGCCGAGGTCGACAATCGTCGTGATCAGAGCGAACGCAACAAGACCGGCGATCACCGCAAACAGCGGAATGCAGAGCAGTCCAATGAGCAGCGACGGGCTGATTTTGGCCTTCTTCTTGCCTTCAAGGGCCTCAAGTAGGTTGATATCCTTATTGCTGCGTGCCAAGATCGTCTCACCTACTTCCTCAGCAAGGCGCCGATATTATAGAGATAGGCCGCCAAGTCGAAGTGCGCCCCGTTAAACCCCGCCTGAGAGCGCAGGGATATCGTCGCGGGCATCTCCAGAGGGGTGGCCGGAATGCCCAGGTAGTCTGCACCCGTATTAAACAGCTGCACCCGTTCGGGCGGGATGCCGGTAAGATAAAGGGCGTCCGTCTCCAAATCGCGGTTCTGGCTTTTTTGAAACTGAACCATTGCCGAAAGGTGACCTTGAATCTCGGTGCGTCGTTCGTCGGTGGCCTCCGGCGCCAGCAGCCGGTAACGCTTTGCCAACAGATAGACACCCTGCTGATAATAGACCAGCACCAGATTGCTGCCGTCGATGATTCCCAGCAGGCGGATGCCGCCTTGCAGTACGGGCAGGATCTGCGGCAGTTTGGTGAGGGTGTTGGTGCCGATGTCAACGCGCTTCAGATTGAAGCCGGCCGCGCGCACGACGCGAGCGTAATTCTCCAACTGCACGCGCCCTGCCACCACGCCAAGCGCCCTGATCGCACCGGTCTGAGGATCGCTGCCCATCGTCGCATAATCGACGATGTCGTCTTGGCCCTCTTCCATCAGCGGGGCCAGTTCGCTGCGCACGAGCGGCGCCAGCTGGGCGCTGCGCAGAGCCGGCAAATTGATGCTTCGGGTGCGGATGGTGTTGTTCTCGATAATCACCGTGGCGTCATGCTTGAAGGGCCCCCACTGCTGATTACAGGCGCCAAGGAACTCAGCCAGAGGCTCCGGCGCGGTGATGATGCCGTTGATCATCACGCCTTCGGGCAGCCGCGCGGAGAAAAAGCCATCGATCTGAAAACTGGCGCGTCCCGGATTGCCCACGAGCAGGCGCAGATCGGTTGTGGAGAAGTGAATGGAGACATTCATCGCTAAATCCCTCCCTGCGCGCCAACGTTATCGTAGAGCTGATAGATGGGCAACAGCACCGAGATGATCACAAAACCGACGATCAGAGCCATGAAGACGATCAGCACCGGCTCGATGAAGGTTACCAGTTTTTGAGCCGCCATCTCGGAGTCGTAATCGTACTGGTCGGCGATCGATTCCAGCATCTGCTCAAGTGAGCCCGATTCCTCGCCTATCAGGATGGTCGATTCCAGCTTAGGCTCAAAGCCGTCGACGCCCGAAAGCGCCTGGGAGAGCGTGCGGCCGTTGCCGAGCAGCTCGATCACGGCGTCAAACTGCGATTCGATATATGTGTTTCCGATGGTTCGGCGGGAGATCTGCAGGGCCTGGATCATCGATATGCCGCTGACGTAAAGCGAGGCCAGGGTGCGGGCAAAGCGGGCGGTATAGATGGTTTTGAGCAGGCGGCCGACCTTGGGTATCTTCAGCTTAAAATGATCCCAGGCACGGCGCGGTCGGGGTCTGCGAAAGAGGGCGATCAGGGCGGCGATAACAATCACGATGCCGATCAGCAACCAGACACCGTAGGCCAAAAGAAAGTCGCTGATGCCCATCACAATCTGGGTGGGCAGCGGCAGCTCCATATCCTCGAAGATGCCGATGAAGGAAGGTATTACAAAGGTGAAGATGATCAGCACAACACCGATGATCAGCACCAGCAAAATGGCCGGATAGACAATGGCACCGCGAATCTTGGAGTTCAGTCGGTGTTCCTTATCGTAAGAGGCTGCCATCTTGGCTGCGGTGACGTCAAGGCGGCCGGTGTTCTCGCCAGCGCGAATCATGTTAACCAGCAGCTCCGGAAAGGCCCGTCCGCGGTTGCCCATTGCCTCCGAGAGAGTGGCTCCACGCTGGAGGTCGGCAATGACTTCGCCGTAGACCCTTTTTACGTTGGCGGGCAAATTGCGTTGGGCGAGGATGGTCATCGCGCGAATCAGCATGATGCCGGCGGAAAGCATGGCGGCAAGTTGGCGGGAGAAGTCGGCTATCTCGGTAACCTTCAGGCGCTGCTGGGTGGCACGCTTCTCGCTGGAGGTCGCTTTTTGCAAAAAGAGATCCCGGGTGCGCAACAGAGATGCCAGCTGCTCGGGACTGGCAGCCTCGGCACTGCCGACCACCCGTTTGCCGTTCAACGCAAAAGCGGTATATTTATACTGTGGCATCCGTCCCTGCTGTCTTCCGTCTAATCGTTTAAGCTTCGTCTTGTGTACAGAAGGCCGCTGATAAAACACTGGTAACGATTATAACGCAACTATTCTGCAAGTCAGCTGTAAATCGGCATCAATCTGGCGCGATGACCAAAATTGAACACAGAGTGAACGAAATAGCAGGTGAGGGGTCGTCAGCTCCCGTTATGTTGGCCCTCAGCTCTTTACAGCGCGACGTCGGCCTCGGCGTTAAAGGCCGTTATCAGTTCGTCAAGCGCGTCGGCCTGAGCGTGAACGGCATCCCAGGTGTTCTCGGGGTCGTACCACAGCGCCCGCAGTTCGGCCTCCGTGCGCCCCTGCTGCTCGACCCAGGTATAGTACTTGAGATTGTGCACGCGCTGGCGCATCGGGTAGTTGAGCTCCAACATATGGTCCGTCTTTTGTGCCTGCAGGCGCAGGCAGAAGTCGCGCAGCGCCTCCCGCTCGCTGTAGGCGCCGAGAGTGTCGTTGAGCTCCTGAATACGGCTGCCGTACATCACCGCCGAATCGGTGAGCACCGTGGCCACCACATCGCGCTCCCCCAGCTCGTAGTATTTGGCCATTTTTATGCAGCAGAGTATGTTGGCGATGCCGGAGATGCCCATCCAGGTAAGCTTCTCGCACATCTCGTCGCCGAGCAGCAGCTCATGGCGCAAAAAGGCCTGGCCTTCGGGCGTGTTGAACAGCCGCAGCAGTCGCAAAGGGTCATCGTCGTCTATGGCGATCGCCATGTCGGTGTTGCGCACGTTGTGTATCCAGGGAATATGCTTGTCGCCGATGCCCTCAATGCGATGTCCGCCAAAACCGTTGTTCAGGATGGTCGGGCACTGCAGGGCCTCGCCAACGGCCAGCTTGAGGTCGCGGTAGAGCTCCTTCAGACGGTCGCCCGCCGAAAGCGTCCCCGCCGAACCGGAGGTAAAGCAGGCACCGGCAAAGCGCTCGCCGGGGCGCCTGATGGCCTCAAAGAGGTCGGCCAGAGCGTTGCCGGTGACGTTGAAATGCCACAGCGGATTGCCCATCTCCTCAAACTGGTTGAAGATCATAGAACTGGGATCGCGCTTCATCTCGTTGGTCTTGTCAAATATCTCCTTGACGTTGGACTCGCAACCCGGCGTGGCAATCACCTCGGCGCCGATGGAGTGCAGCCAGTCAAAACGCTCACGGCTCATCTCGGCGGGCAGGATGGCCACGCCCTGAGCACCCAGAAGTTTGGAGTTAAAGGCGCCGCCACGGCAGTAGTTGCCGGTGGAGGGCCAGACCGCCTTATGGCGCTGGACGTCAAACTGCCCGGTCACCAGTCGTGGCGCCAGGCAGCCAAAGGCCGCCCCAACCTTATGGCAGCCCGTGGGAAACCACTTGCCCACCATGGCGATGATCCGCGCGGGTACACCGGTCAGTGACGGCGGCAGCTCCAGGTAGTTGGGCACCGGCTGGAACAGCCCACCGGAGGGGCGGGCCTCGTTTTTCCAGGTGATGCGAAAGAGGTTGAGAGGATTAACATCCCAGAGCCCGACGTCGGTCAGAGCCGCCTGGATCTTTTCAGGGATCGTCTCGGGATGGCACATCTGGGCGATGGTCGGGATGATTACCCGGTTCTCCCGGGCCTTGTGGATGTTGTGTGTACGGCCTTGCGGGTCTATCGTCAGATCGATCACGGTCGGCTCTTTCTCGGGTAGGACGCGGGCATGCGGTGGCGCGGGGGCGGCGCGGGGGCGGCGGCTACAGTGGACAGCCACGATCGCCTCCACAACTAAACCGTGCAAGAAAACGCGCCGCAGCTATTATAGACCAGCCAGCGTGGCGATGGAGACTGAATCCAGATACTCGTCGATGGTGCCGCGCAGGCCGGCCCAGAACTCGGCGGTCTTGCAGCACGAACCCTGCCGAGGGCAGTCCTCGGCGCCTTCCTCCAGGCAGGACACCGAGATGAAGTCGCCCTCGGCGGCGCGCATGATGTCGCCAGCGGATATCGCCTCAGGCGGGCGCGCCAACAGGTAGCCGCCCTGCGCGCCGCGCACGCTTTGCAGATAGTCGGCCTTGCCCAGCTTGCTGGCAATCTGCTCGAGAAACTTCATCGAGATGCTCTGGCGCTCGGCCACCTCACGCAGCGGCACCGGGCCGTTTTGCCCGTGGATGGCGACGTCCACCACCAGGTAGAGGGCATAGCGCGCCTTGGAGGAGGTCTTCATGGGCGGATCTCAGTACTCCTCTTCATCTTCCTCGTCCTCATGGATGTCGCTCTTGGGCTTTTGCAGGCCCTCTATCTGAATGCCGTGCTTTTCGGCATAGTCCCAAAGCGCGGCATGTATCGCCTCCTCGGCCAGAAGCGAGCAGTGCACCTTAATCGGCGGCAGGCCGTCGAGGGCCTCGCAGACCGCCTGATTGGTGACGCTCAGCGCCTCCTGGACGGTCTTGCCCTTTACCAGCTCGGTGGCCATCGAGGATGTTGCCACCGCCGCCGCGCAGCCAAAGGTCTTAAACTTGACGTCGCGGATAATACCGCTATCATCAATATCAAAATAGACGCGCATGATGTCGCCACACTGGGCGTTACCTACAGTGCCCACCCCTGAGGGGTTTTCTATCTCGCCCATATTGCGGGGGTTGGTAAAGTGCTCCATTACCTTTTCTGAATAACCCATGATGGTTCCTTTCTCTGCTCCGCTGCTCGCGGGGTGTTGGTTGCCGCAGGGCCGCTGCCAAAGGCAAGCCGCTGATCCGTCGCAGGGCCGCCAGCGGGCCTCAGTCCGTCGCAGGGCCGCTGCCAAAGGCGGGCCGCTAGCGAACCGCGCTGAGCGGCTTTTTACCGGCGACAAAATCCTCATAAAGCGGACTCATCTGACGCAGCTGGCCAACCACCTGCTTGATTGCCTCCACCGTGTAGTCGATGTCCTCTACGGTGGTCTCCTCGCCAATGGTCAGGCGCAACGAGCCGTGGGCAATCTCGTGCGGCAGCCCAATGGCCAGCAGCACGTGGCTGGGATCCAGCGAGCCGGAGGCGCAGGCCGAGCCGCTGGAGCCGAGGATGCCTTTTTGCTCCAGAGACAAAAGCAGCGACTCGCCTTCCACAAACTCAAAGGAGAAGTTTGCGTTGCCGCCCAGGCGCTGGTCGCGGTGCCCGTTCAGGCGGACGTGCTCGACCTCGTTCAGGACGCGCTCGATCAGCCGGTCGCGCAGGGCCGTCTCGTGGGCCACGCGCGCATCAAAGTTGGCCATCGCGATGTCCAGGGCCTTGGCCATGCCGATGATTGACGGTACGTTTTCGGTGGAGGCCCGGCGCTTGCGCTCCTGGGCACCGCCGTCCAGGAAGGAGCGGGTCTTGATGCCCTTGCGGATGTAAAGGAAACCGACGCCTTTGGGGCCGTGAAACTTATGGCCGGAGGCCGCGAGCAGATCCACGCCGAGCTCCTCCACATCTATCGCGACGTGCCCGATGGCCTGCACGGCGTCGGTATGAAAGACCACGCCGCGCGCCCGGGCGATGGCCGCCAGCTCGCGGACGGGCTGGATGGTGCCAATCTCGTTGTTGGCAAAGATGATTGAGGCCAGCGTCGTGTCGTCGCGGATGGCCGCCTCAAAGCCGGCGGGCGAGACCAGGCCGTCTGTGTCCACCGGCAGGTACGTCACCTCAAAGCCGCGCTTCTCCAACCATTCGCAGCTGTGCGAGATGGCGTGGTGCTCGGTGGAGGTGGTGATGATGTGTTTGCCCTTGTCGCGGTAGGCAAAGGCCGTCTCCTTAAGCGCCCAGTTGTCGGCCTCGGTGCCGCCGGAGGTAAAATAGATGTCCTGCCCGCGGGCGCCAATATGGGCGGCGATGCGCTCGCGGGCGTCGCTGATTGCCGAGCGGGCGCGCTGACCCAGCTCGTAAAGCGACGAGGGATTGCCGTATTCCTGGGTAAAATAGGGCAGCATCGCCTGAACGACCTCGGGAAGCACCGCCGTGGTAGCCGCGTTATCCAGGTAAATCTGTCTTTCTGCTGTCATATCAGTCTCCTTTTATTTTGCTAAGAAGGACGGCGCTTTCTGGCGTCGCCTCCTGCGTCTAACTAGCTTACGAAAGTCCCGGTTGGTACCCTCCCGGCGAACACAGAGGGACGGGTCTTTTTTGTTCCTGGAGGACGGTTCTTTTGTGGGAACACAGAGGGACGGTTCTTTTGTGTTCCTGGAGGCAAGCATTCATTACCAAAAACACCCTTGCCCGGAACACAACAGAACCGGCCCTCTGTGTTCCCCCCA
>JAISMZ010000216.1 GCA_031276475.1 Coriobacteriales bacterium | reverse complement strand
GCCCAATACTCGCGAAAATGCTCCATCGTAGAATCCGCCTCAAGAAAACTCGTGGCCGGCTCGGCACCCAGCAGGTCGTCCATCCCCAGCTGCTCGTCGCTGAAGGGCATCCCGGACAGCATGTGGCGCACGCGGCCGACCGCCTCGTCGTCCAGGACGGTCTTTTCCAACGACACCGTTAAGAGATTGGCCAGCGAACCAACCGTCTGGCTGGTCAGGTTGGTGCCGGCCAGTGCGCAGTAGAGAAAACTCTGCATGGTCTCGATGCCGGCCTGATAATCTATCGTCTTGGAGCTGGTAACACCGGTCTGGGAGCGCGCCGGCAGCCCGTAGAACTCGCGAATCATCTGCGTAGAGGCGGCCAGCATCAAAGCGGTATCGGGACTGGCGCACTCCCAGGTGGCCGTACGCATATAGCCGTCGGTCAGCGAGGAGGACAGCACCACCGGCACGCCGGGGCGGATCAGCTGAGCCAACACCAATCCGGCCAGCTCTTCGGCCAGGGTGAGCACCAATGTGGAGAGCAGAAAGACCGGCGCCGTGATGCCTGACATCGGTGCCGAGACGATGCAGACCGGCTGATTGTACTCGGCAAAAACGCGGATGCCGTCGCAGGCGAACTGCGAGTAGAAAAACGGCGAGTTGGGGCAGACGATGTGCCAGGTGACGTAGTGCTCGGCCAGGTAGCTGCCTGCACCCGGCCCCGTGCCGGTGGCGCTGCTGCCATCGCCTGCGCGACCGCCACCGCCCGCGCCCGCGGTACCACCGGGGATGCCCGCGCCGTTACCGCCAAAGGCGAGGTCCATCAGCCGCAGCACCTCCAGCTTCTTTTCCACCGTCTCCAGCTCCATCGGCGCAAGTATCGGCTTGTTGCTGGCGCGCAGCGACTCCAAAGTGCAGCGCAGTCCCTTGCTGCGCTCGGGCAGGTCCTGGGGACTGATTGGCTGATAGCCGGCGATGTCCACATTGGCGCAGGCCTGATAGAGCTTCTGAAGGTCGCTGAAATCGCTCAGGGTAGCCCCGCGACGACGGCCGTCGTGGTCGAGCACGAATATCTCACCGCCCGCGGGGTGGATCAGCAGCCCCTCGCCGATCGTCACGTTGCGGGCCGGGTCGGGCGCCTCCAAGACAAAACGCGCTGGCGTGGTGGCCAGGCACTTCTCCACTAATTTGCTATTAATGAAGACAGTATTGCCCTCTACGCGTGCCCCGCCTCTGCGCAGAATCTCCACGCAGTCGTCGGCCTCAAAGACGATGCCCTTCTCAGCCAGCAGCTGCAACGCCTTCTCGTGAACGGTCTGCATCTGCTCGGCGCTGAGCAGCTTTACCTGTCCGGCCAGTGTCATCTTTCGCTCCTTCTGTCAGCGTGGGAGGAGGCGCAGCGGCAGCCAGCTTGCGGCTCCTGCGCCATCTGGGACGCTAGCGGCGGCCAGCTTGCGGCATCCGCGGCTTCCAAGACGGTCGCGAGCGCGCTCACCGCGTCCTCCTCCACAAGTTTATCCAATATAGCGTGCAATCATCTCGCGGCCGTAGTCCGTTGCCTGATAGTAGACGTGCAGCTCGCCCTGCTCGTCCAGATCGTAGCGTGACTCCTCTAAAAGCTCGTTCTTCTCGGCGGACATCAGCGACTCCAAAACGGCGGGCGGGTTAAAGGCCTTAAACGAGCCGTAATCGCCTTGCAGGCGCTGCATCACCGCCGTGGTGTCGTATTCCGCACCGGTTTTAAACAACTCCAGGATGGCGTAATTCAGCGGTAGCATCTCAATCGACCTCCTCGGGTGCGGCATCTGAGCGCCGCTGCTTTTGCCTGAACCAATCCAGCGGGTTGACCGCTATCAGGAATATCCCCACGATCATCACGATGGCGGCGGCCCACTGGATGGGCAGCAGGACGTAGCCGGTGCTCGTGTCCAGCGCGCCCTGGGCGTCAAAGCCCCAACCCAGGTAGAGGCCGCAGATCAGGAAGCTGAAAAACGGCACCCAGAAGGAGAACGCGCCGTTGCAGGCCATGCCCAGCGCCGCGCCGCACATGCTGTTACCCTTGTACCAAAAGCCAAAGGAGAGGCCCGCGGCCAGGCCGGCGATGAGGAAGAAGACGATTGGCGCGCCGATCATCGCGGTGCCGGGAACCAGCAGATCCCCGGTAAAGGCGGCGGAGAGCATCTCAAAGAAATTGAGCTGCCCGGCGATGAGGAAGAGTATCGGCGTCAGGACGAACAGAGTGACAATGCCGCTGGTCACCTGGCGAATTGAGATGCCTATCTCGTAGTCCATCACCGAGGTGCCAAAGCCCGCCACGGCGCCCTCGATGCCCCAGCCCGCCGCGGCGATTAAGGCGATGCTCAGGCCAAGCAGGTACTGGGTGTCAACGGTGAACTCGCCAAAGGCCGTGGAGCCAATCATAAAGGTGGCAATCACGCAGATCAGGATGCCGACGAGCATTCGGGCGTTAAGCTCCTGCTTGAACAGCAGGCGCCCGATGATCGCACCGATGGCCGGGCAGAGCGCCGAGATAGGGGTCGCCACCGGGCCGGCCATGGTCAGCGCTATCAGGTAGGCTGTGGAGGCTACCGGGCCGCCAATCACGGCACAGACTATCATCACAATGCCGGGCTTGGACTTCAGACAGCGCCCAAAGTCCGCCAGCTTGCCCTTGGCCGCGGCCTTGGCAAGCATCCAGAGGGCGCTGATCGTGTCGTTTATCCCCGAGCCCAGCGCCCCGAGTATCAGACAGCCCATCATAAAGGTGACCGGCAGATTGATGAAACCGCCGTCCGCGTAGCCTTCGTACCAGACGGCCCACTCGCCGGTGTTGGTGGCCGCCAGCAGGCAGGCGGAATAGATGCCGTAGAGGATACCGGAGACCACCGCGATGATCACCCCCTTGCGAAAGAAGCGTCGCGCCTGTTGCGCCTTGAGCTGTGTTGCTGTCGCGTTCATGGTCATCCCTTTCCGGTTTGGCCTGCCTCGGTCGTCTTGGCCGGCGCTGCTTTGGCGGAGCTGAGGGCGCCCGCTGCTGCGCCCGCCTCGGCCAGATAGCCCTCCTTGCTGAGGATCCGATAGAAGTCCTTCATATAGCGGTACTGGGTCAGCGAGTAGTCGCCGAACTCATCACCAAGGCCCTGTTTGTACTCGGTCCAAAGACTCCAGAGCAGGCCGCAGAGGGCCATGTAGAGGTACAGGCGGGTCTCCTCCAGCCGCGTTGGTTGGCGGCCAAGGTAGTGCAGAAGTGCCCGGTCGGCCTGCTCGCGGCTGTAGTAGGCATAGATCGCAAACATCGCCACATCGATGATCGGGTCGGCAAAGCCGGCGTATTCCCAGTCGATGACGCGTAGACCATCGGGCAGGTAGAGGATGTTGGTGTAGACGTAGTCGATGTGGCAGAGCACCTCGGGGGCGTCCAGGCGCTCGCGCAGGGCCAGCAGCTCGTCGGCCCAGGTGCGCACCGCCTCGTAGTCGCTGTAGCGGATGGCCTCAAGCTCGCTGGCCAGCTCCTCGTAGAAGGCGATCTCGCGGGCGACGTCAAAGCGGCGGTCGGCGGGGGCGTCCTCCTCCACATTGCGTAAGTCCGCCTGATGGATCCGCCGCAGCAGGCACATCACCTCGGCCACCTCGGCGTCGTTTGTGGGGTCGGCCACGCGGGCGCCCTCGTAAAAGCGCGAGACCTTGATGCCGCTTTTGCCGTCAAAGAAGATTATCTCGTCGGCCAGATCCAGCGGCGCCACCATCTCGTAGGCCCATTTCTCGCGCGCGCGGTCGATCAGCTTGTCGGTGCCCTGCCCGGGCAGGCGAAAGACGAAGGACTGCCCGGCCACCGCAAAGAGGAAGCTGTTGTTGGTCATCCCCTCCTTCAGCGGCCCTGTGATCTCTATCTCGCTTTGGCGGACCTTGAATATCGCGGCGATCTGCTGCATCACCGCGCTGTGGGCGTCCTCGCGGTAGCTCTCGTCGTAGTCGCGCAGCTCCGCCAGGGTCTCAAACTCATGCACGTTTTGGGCACTTTGGCGGTTCAGGCGGATCGGCAGCTCTTTAAGGTTGTCGTGGATGATGTGCTCAAAGTAAAAATCATCGGTGCCGGGGCGCTCGTAGTAATGCTCCAGCAGGCGGCTGAACTGCTCGGAGTAGGCGCGCGAGAAATAGGCCGGGCCAATCAGCCCAAAGTCGTCCTGGCCGCCAATGCTCAAAGAGAGGATCCGGTCGTGGGCGCCGGTCACCGGCACCCACTCATCGGTTGGGCCGTCATAGTAGACGCCGCAGATCCAGCTGTCGTATTCGTAAGTGTTAAAGATGCTTTGCTCAATCCAGTCGTCGGAGACCAGCACGTAGCTGTTAGCGAGGCGCTCGCGGGCGTAGTAGAGGCTGACGAAATTGTTCTTAACCGCGTATTCGGGGTTAAACAGCAGCCGCACTCCATATTTGTCAATCAGATAGTCAAACATCTCCTTCTTGTAGCCTACGACGAGCGTGATGTCGCTTATCCCCACCGCCAAAAGCTGCTCTATCTGGCGCTCGACCATCGGCGTGCCCTTAACCGTGAGCAGCCCCTTGGGGGTCTCGTAGGTGTAGGGGACGAAGCGCGAGCCAAAGCCGGCGGCCAGGATGATGGCGTTATCAACCCTGTGAAAGGCCAGCGCCTGGAGGCCGGCGGGCGTCAGCGTTGGGGTGGCTGTGGGGTTGGCGGCGGCGGGAGCGGCGGGAGCTGAGGCGGTGGCAGGCGGGGCGGCATCTGCGGCGGCAGGCGGGGCGGCGTCTGCGGCGGCGGGAGCATCGGGCGGGGCGGTTGCGTTGTCAGCAGCCACGGCAACCAGGCCGCGCTCGCGCAGGCCGCGCAGATGCCGGTTGACGCTGCCCAGCGACAGCCCGGCAAGCTCGGCGATGGCGCGCTGGGTCGCGGAGGTGGCGGGCGCGGCAGCTGTTGGTGCGGCAGCTGCAAGCGGGGCAGGAACTGCGGCTGCGGGCACGGCGGCAGAGGCAGCAGACGCTACGTTGGCAACAGGCGCCGCGCCCGTAGCGCCGGCCAACGCCCGCAAAACCTTGAATTCAGCCTCAGAAAGCATAGAC
>JAISMZ010000201.1 GCA_031276475.1 Coriobacteriales bacterium | reverse complement strand
CTTGACCCGTACTGCACCTACAATTGCCCCACCGAAGCCATGACCTTTGGCGATGCCGACGATCCACAAAGCCCATTCTCAACACGCAAGCAGGAGTTGCTGGATTTAGGCTACAGCCTGTTCCAACTCCCCGCCTTTGAGGGTACGCGCTCAGAGATCTACTATATTGACAAGCAGCATACGACAAAATAGTAGTTGCAATTGGCAATATTGGGAGGAACCACGCGAGGCATGGAGATCCGCTCTCCATGCCTCAATCCATGCCTTAAGGCAGGCGCAGCGGCAGGCCAAAAAGCTGTGGAGACAACCGGGCGTTAAACCAGCCGCAGCCCGACTTCCTTCAGCTGGCGGGCACCGACCGCGGCGGGCGCGGCAGTTAAGGGGTCTGCGCCCGAGGAGGTCTTGGGAAAGGCGATCACGTCGCGGATTGACGAATAGCCGCCCAGCAACATGATCAGGCGGTCGAGGCCAAGCGCGATACCGCCGTGCGGCGGCGCACCAAACGACAGGGCCTCCAGCAGAAAGCCAAACTGCTGACGGGCCTCCTCATCACTGAAGCCGAGCTGGCGCAGCACCCGCAGCTGCAGCTCCTCGCTGTGGATACGCAGCGTGCCGCCACCCACCTCATAGCCGTCCATCACCAGGTCGTAGGAATACGAGCCGCAGGCCAGCGGGTCGCTTTCTATCTTATCCAGATCCTCGTCTTTTATCCGCGTGAAGGGGTGATGATTGGCCGTATAGCGCTGCTCCTGCTGGTCAAAGCTAAACATCGGAAAATCCACCACCCAGAGAAAGCTGTGACCGGCGCGGGGCAGCTTTAGCAGGTCGGCCAGATAGAGGCGCACGGCACTGAGCGCCGCCGCGACCGTCGCAAAATCGCCGGCACCAAAGCAGATCAGGTCTCCCGGCTCAACGCCCAGCGCCGCCTTTAGGGCCTGGAGAACGTCCTCGCCGAGGAACTTGATGATTGGGCTTTTGGCCTCGCCGCTGTCGCTGAAGGCAATCCAGGCCATGCCGCCGGCACCGTGGCTGGTGGCAACGTCGGCTATTCTGTCAATCTCGCCGCGCGAGAGTCTGCCCCCTCCCCGGGCGTTAATCGCCTTAACCACGCCACCGTCGGCCACAACCTGGCTGAAGACCTTAAAGCCCGATCCGGCCACGAGCGCCGAGACGTCTTGCAGCTCCAGACCAAAGCGCACGTCGGGGCGGTCGTTGCCAAAGCGTTCCAGCGCCTCGGCGTAGCTGATCCGTGGCAGCGGCAGCGTCAGCTCTACACCCGCAACCGCCAGGGCGCGGGCCAGCACGTCTTCCATCAAAGCGAGGATGTCCTCCTCGCTGATGAAGCTCATCTCCAGGTCTATCTGGGTGAACTCCGGCTGGCGGTCGGCGCGCAGGTCCTCATCGCGAAAACAACGCGCTATCTGGTAGTAACGCTCCAGGCCAGCCACCATCAGCAGTTGCTTGAACAGCTGCGGGCTTTGCGGCAGCGCGTAAAACGAGCCGGGGCTGATGCGGCTGGGAACGAGAAAGTCCCGCGCCCCTTCCGGCGTTGAGCGCCCAAGGATCGGCGTCTCAACCTCAATGAAGCCGTGAGCCTCAAGCGCCCTGCGCAGCGCCGCCGTGACCTCAAAACGCAGGCGCAGGGCATGCAGCACCTCCGGGCGGCGGATGTCCAGATAGCGCCAGCGCAGACGGGTCAGCTCATCGGTCTCGATGCCGTCCTCAAGGGCAAACGGCGGCGTCTTGGCCGTGTTCAGCACCGTCACATCGCTGAGCAGCAGCTCAATCTCGCCAGTCGCCATCTCCGGGTTGACCGTGCCCTCGGGCCGCTCGCGGACCGTCCCCTTCACGGCGATCACCCATTCCGGGCGCATCCGCTCGCCGGCGGCAAAGACCTCGGCCGTGCAGGCCTCGGGGTCAAAGACGCACTGGGTGATGCCCGTACGGTCGCGCAGATCAACAAAGATCAGCCCGCCGTGGTCGCGGCGATGCCCAACCCAGCCGCAAAGCGTCACCTGCTCGCCCAGCCGCGCAACGTCAAGCTCGCCGCAGGTGGCGCTGTGCATGCTGTACCGGTTTAAAGCGTCCCGCTCAGTTGAATCACTCATCTTGACTTTACTCCCAAATCCGTTTTTGTCCGTTCCGGCGCCGCGCGGCGCTTCGTTTTAGCACCGCACGGCCTTTCGCCTCAGCCGCCGTGCAGCTCCTCGCCTCAGCTGCCGCACAGCCTTTCGCTTCAGCCTTCGGGCAGCATCTCGCCTCAGCCGCTGCGCAGCTCTTCCACTAATATTTCTGGCAGTTTTTGCAGGGGCACGCGCCGCTCGGCATGACTTTGCATGTTGCGCAGCACCACCTCGCCAACCGCCAGTTCCTCCGGGCCAATTATCACGCAGTGGCAAACGCCCAGCTTATCGGCCAGTTTAAGCTGCGACTTAAGCGAGCGGCCCTGATGATCCAGCTGCGTCCTAATGCCGGCAACCCGCAAAGCTTCAGCTGTGGAGAACACCGTCGCACGCAGCTTCGTGTCCTGCGCGCTTGCCGCAGCCGTGCTCGAAGCTGCAGTTGCGCCCGCACCCGCCGCACCCGCGACAGAGGCCGTGCCTGAGGCCGCCGCGCCCACAACGCCCGCCACAAAGACCTCCGTTGCGGGCGGTACCCCACGGGCAACACGCAGCTCGTCAAGCACCAACACGATCCGCTCCAGGCCTACGGCAAAACCCAGGCCGGGAGTCGGTTTACCGCCAAACTCCTCCATAAGCTTGTCGTAGCGGCCTCCCCCACCGATGGCATTTTGCGCACCCAGGCCGGCGTCAACCTGCACCTCAAATACTGTGCGAGTATAATAGTCCAGCCCGCGGACCAGCCGCGGGTTCTCCTCAAAAGCCAGACCCTCGGTGACGAGCAGGGCTTTGACCTGCGCATAGTGCTCGGCACAGGATGGGCAGAGGGCGTCGGTTATCCGTGGCGCGTCGGCCATCACCGCGGCGCAATCGGGGTTTTTACAGTCAAAGGCGCGCAACGGATTGGTATCGGCGCGGCGCTGGCACTCCGGGCAGAGGGTGCCGCTGTGGGCGAGGATGTAGTTGCGCACCTGCGCACGGTAGGCCGGTCGGCAGTCGTCGTCGCCCATCGAGTTGAGGTAAAGCCGCATCGCCTCAGCCGGTATGCCGCAGGCAACAAAGAAGCGCATCAGCATCAAGACAACCTCGGCGTCGGCGCTGGCTTCGGCCGCGCCGAGGAACTCCACGCCGATCTGATGAAACTGGCGATAGCGTCCCTTCTGCTGACGCTCGTGGCGAAACATCGGGCCGGCATACCAGAGCCGGGCCGGCGCGGCACCGGGCGGCACCAGGTTGTGCTGAACGGCGGCGCGAACAACGCCGGCCGTTCCCTCGGGACGCAGGGCGAGACGTTGGTCGGCTTTGAGCGCGGTCTTCTCCACAAGTTTTGTAGCCGCATCCTGCGAAAAGACGTAATACATCTCCTTGCCAACGACGTCGGTGGCCTGGCCGATGCCACGCACGAAAACGTCGGTCTGCTCAAAGGCCGGCGTCGCTATCTGTTGGTAGCCGTAGAGGCCAAAGACCTGTTGGGCGGCGCGCTCGATCAGATGAAAGTCGTGAGCGCGCTCGGGCAGCAGGTCGGCCGTGCCGCTGGCTGCGTGAAATGCCATGGTCTGCCTTCTGTTTGGGGTCTTTTAATCTGAGTTGTTTATTCTACCGCAAAGCGGCGATCTGCGGCCACGGCGCCGGCGCGCAAACCACTAGGGAGGCGCCGATAAATGCTTGTGCGCCAGATTCCGAGTCAATTTGCCCCGGATCTGATTGGGGAAACGACGCCACTACTTGCGGTAATGGCGTTGTTTACCCAGACGGAGCTGGGGCAAATTGGCCGGAAGATGGCCGTGCAATGATTTATCGGCGCCTCCCTAGCGCGCGAGCCGTCGCAACGCCGCTCAGGCGCTTTGGAGTAAGGCGCGGCCGCTCAGGGGGCTGTTTGCAGTCGCCTTCTGAACGGCGCGCTCGGAGAGATAGGGTGAGTCCCCTTCCAGAAGCTGCTTGATGCTGACCGAAGAGAGATAGTCGCGGATGATGTCATTGGTGCCTTCCCAAACCGGATGGAAGGAGCAGCCATCCTCGCGCTCGCACCAATTGGCCTCAGTCGTGCAGTTGGCGATGCTGAACGGCCCCTGTATCGCCTCGATTACCTCAATCAGGGTCAACTCATCGGGGTCTCGCCTGAGTACCATGCCACCATGGACGCCGCGCAGACTGGTGACGAAGCCGGCGAGCACCAGCTCGTGTTGGATACTGCGCGCAAAGGTGTAAGGCACGCCTTGCAACTTGGAAGCCGCACGCACACTCAGCGGCTTACCTTCCCGGTTTACCAGAGCGGCGATCAATCGAATGGCGTAATCGGTTTTGCGCGTAATCTCCATAGTATTCAACTCCTAGAACAAAACGGGTAAGACCAGCATATCGGCCCTGTCTTTGAACCGAAGCTTAAACGTTACTGGTTCAGTGCTGATTATATCATTTATGGACGCAACTATGCCTTCTGGGTAACGGAATCGGCCCAAGGGCTCTCGCAGTGCCGTCCACCCCGCCAGCTATTGCCGTCCGCCGCAACCGTCCATCAGCTGCTGCAGCCAAGCGTCCGCCGCAGCTACTCTCTGCTGGCGCCACGTAAGACTCAGAGGCTGTCGGGCAGTTCCAGACGGAACTGCTCAACGATCATATCCTCCACCTTCTGATAGGTCTCGGACTGTGGATCGAGGTAGTGCAGCAGCTCGCGCAGGACGACAGGCCAGGTAACCATCTGGTGACGGCTCTGGCGCAGGGACTGACGGTAGGCCTCCTCCACCGCCGCCTGGCAGACGGCGACGATATCGTAGCGCGACAGCCCCTCCATCAGCTCGGCGGTGCGCCGCAAATCGAGGTCTTTCAGCGAAAGATGTTCTTCGGAGAAGGCCGACAGCACCTCATAGCGCTCTATCGGACACGGACAGGCGACCTCCAACTCGCGCAGCGGCCCGAGCAGATCGAGCAGCCGCTCACCGAGCATCAGTGGGTCCTGCTCGTTTGAACTGGCAGCCGTCGCGATCACAAAGACGTCACCATGGTTGAACATCGCGCCCAGGTACCCGAGTATTTCCGCCTGCATCGAGCGACCAGGCAGGCCGGGCATCGCGCTGGGGCAATGCGGGGCGCGCTGATGGTCGCCGGCAAAGCGCGCACCTGAGGCCAGAGCCGCCTCCTCGTTGTGGAACAGCTCCTGGAGAAGGTCGATGTTTTGGATGATCAGCGTGCACTGTCCAGGCAGATCCCCCCTCCGCGGTGGCCCGAAGGCCGGACGGCGCATCGGACCGGAGACTTTGATCACGCCGTTACCCATGACGTCGATGTTAACGTCCATGGTAACCACCGGGCGGCCGATCTCACCAGCCGTCGCCAGGGCGAACAGCGCCACGTCGTCGCGGGAAGGGCCGTAAAAGAGGAAGGCCTCGGAGAGTACCGGCCCGTTGATGCCATGAAAGGCCTGGGCCTGCGCGAGGAAGCCGCGGAACTGGCGGTCGTCCGGCGTTGAGAGGCCAAACTCGCGCATCTTGTTAAGCACCACGCCAAAACCGGCCAGATCGCTGTAATCGAGCCGCTCTTCCTGGAGCTGTTTGAGCTCGCGGACGACCTCGGCGGCGCTGGGGTGCGGGGCGGTGATGCTCATGATCTGAGGCTTGTCGCCTTCCTCCGCTGAGACAGCCGAGAGTTGGGCTGCGATCTCGGAGATATCGTCCTTATCCACACCTAATTCCTCAAGCTGGCTGAGGGCCAGGTCTTGCAGCTCGAGGATCGCGTCCTGGGTCTGCTGCTGGGTGTTGTAGGGCAAAAGGTCGTTGAAGATGGTCTCGGCCGACTGGCGGTCGCCCTGCTCGCAGGCCAGCAGCCAGGCCTTGCGCAGGCCGTCGATGGTCGCGCCCGT
>JAISMZ010000184.1 GCA_031276475.1 Coriobacteriales bacterium | reverse complement strand
CAGCCGCGTTGTGGGCCTGTGCTTCCTCAGCGGTCGCGTTGCGGGACTGCTCTTCCCCGCCAGCCGCACTGCGGGACGGCGTTTCCTCACCGGCCTCGCTGCGTTGTGGCGCTTCCCCGCCAGCTAACTGGGGCGCCGGCGCTTCCTCAGAAGCGGCAGGCGCCGTGCTCCCCTCCACCTCTGCCGGGAGGGCCAAAGCCCCAGAGCGCGGCTGCGGAGCCCTGTGCGGCACAGGGTAGTCAGCGATAATCATAGTATTAGTAGCAATAGCACTTTTTGCCGTAAAGAGCGCCAGCACCGGGTCTATCGGCGCTGCAAGCAACGTCGCAAACAAAGCCGTACTGGCAACCGCAACACCAATCGCGGCGACTGCCAGCCTCGGCTCGCCCCACAGGCTACCCCTATCGGCATCCCAAATCTGCCTCATTTTGTTAGTGAACGGAGAGATTATTGAACCTCCCGTTCTTTCGCACGAAAGTGTGCCCCGCCAGCCCCGCCCCTGCGCCGGCCTTTTGCAGCCGTCGCCGTCGCCGGTTGCGGCCCTTCTGCCGCCTCAGCAGGCTTTGCTGGGGTAAGTATCAGAGGAAGCATCAACAAGATGATGATGAACGCCAGGACAAACAGCGCGACCGCTATGCCTTGCGTTGTACCCACCATCAGCAGAGCACTGCCCACCCAGGGGAGGTAAAAGCCGGCCGTTCTACCAACAAACCTGCTAAAGGGCACGGGGCCGTCCTCGTCCTCATTGGCGTCGCCCTTGGTGATGAACAGCTGCTCGTCCTGGTTTATTGCAATAACCCGGTGCGTTACAACCGTGTTGCTCTCGCCCAAAGAATAGGTGATGGTGTCGCCAACCGCCACCGCGGCAGCGTCGGCATTGGTGTCTACAAACACGACGCTGCCCGTGGCGTAGGTTGGCTCCATGCTGCCGCTGAGAACCGCCATCGGCTTGATTCCCAGCATCTGGGCCACGAGCAGGCCCGCAGCAACCACGGCGATCAGGCTGAGTATGCCCATGGAGGAAATATTGCAGGCGCGCACAACCGCCGCGCGGGCTCCTGTGAGCCTCTGCAGCGGTTGTGCCTGTTCCCCGCTTCTCATCTTGCGCACTGCCCCCACCGCTTTCGTCTCTAGCCCTGCGTTGCAAAGGAGGCTTTTTGTCCCGGTTGTCCGGCTGTCTGACTGGCAGGCTTGCGTAGCCGCCAGAACACAACCGCAAGCACAAGCTGGGCCGCGATGAATGCCGCCATCAGGGGGCTCCAGGCATCAGCAAGGGACAGCGGCAGCGTCAGATCCTCGGTAAGCAAGAATGCGACGATGGCCGCGAGGCCCAAGACAACAACCGCTCCGCCCCAAACAAGGCCGGCGGCGCTCGTTGCAGCCGCACCACTGCGTTCCTCGTCGCGACGTCGCCCTGAAAGAAGGCGAATGACAAACACCAGCGCGAACAGCGCGGCTGCGGCACCCAGCAAGAGGTTGAGCACGGACCATTGTCCGGCGGATTCAATCGCAGCCAGCGGGGTCTGCGCGTCGGCGATTGTCTCGAGCTCCTCGTCATCCGTCGTCTGTGGTGAGGCGGCTGCCAGCGGCGTTGGGACATTCCTGATAGTGGTGGTCTCGCCAGCGTCTGGCGCCGCAGGCTGGCCAATCGCCGCAGCTGCCGCAGGCGCAGGGGTCGTCGCCGTTGTTGCCAGGGGAGCGACTGAAGCGCCTGGTGCACTTGGAGCGTCTGGTGCGATTGGTGTGGCGGCGGCTGGCGGTGGCGAAGAAGTGCCCGGGGTGGCTGACCCGGGTGGCGCTGCGGGAGGAAGCGCGCTGACCGCAATAATCCCTGTACTCTGGGCAAGCGTAACGCCCGCCTTGTACACGCTGACCGTGTAGCTGTAGTTGCCCACGGGAGTGCCGGCAGGCACGCTCAGCGTTAAGGGAATGGTAAGACTCCCTGTTAGCTTGAGGCCGCCGCTGTTGGCATAATCCAACCACGCCGAGAGCGGCTGCCCGTTGACCGTAGCGGTGAGCGCGGTTGTTGCCGCTCCGGTAATCCCAATCGTCGCTCCTTCAATCTCTACCGGCGCCGGTGCTGCACTTGCGCCAACGCTGAGGGTCTTTGACGCACCAGCGACGATTGTTTCGTTTGGAGTAGAGAGGCTCAGGCCCGGTACGGTGATGGTGCCTCCACATTTTGCGATTAAACTGCCTCCGGATTTGAGCCTGATCGTGTAGGGGTAATGAGCCGGAGTCGCGCTCTGAAGGGCTGTTACGCGCAGCTTCAGCGGGGCGCTGCTTAACAGAAAACCACCGCTTGCCCACTCTGTTAGAGGGATGTAGCTTGTCTGGCCGCCTCCCTCAACAACCACATCAACCGCAAAAGGTGCGGATGAGAGCGAAACGTTGTTGATGGAAACCTCCGGTACCACGCCGGACAGTTGCTGGCCGTTGGGGACGGAGGCGGTAAGGGTCAGCGTTTGCGGGATGCCTTTGTACACGACGATGTTCTGTGATGCCGCGCTGACGGCGGGCTTGTCCCATTTGGCAAAGACCGTCACGTTGTGTGCAGGCATTGTGCTGCTGAAGATGAAGGGCGTTGTGCAGGCCGCGTCGGTGTACCAGCCTGCAAACTGGTAGCCGGCGGGGGCGGCAGTGGGGGCGGTAAGGGGCGTGGCGCGCGCAAGCCCGTTGAGTGATGATTTGTATTTGACGGGGGATGCGACTGTAGGAGCCGTGCCAAAGCCCTGTGTGTCGTAGGTAAACTTGAAGCTGTCGTAGGTGAAGAGGAGGTGTTCCCACCACGGATTATTGCTTCTCACAGTGGAGACAGATGCTGTATCATCAGTCTGACTCCAAAGCACGCCCTGAAAGCCTTTTGCCACACTGCCGTTGTCATAGTAGGCCGTGATGTCCGGCTCGGGCTTCAGGCCAGGTATCCATATCTCGTTACTGAAAACAACCTGCACGCCGTCCTGGCTATACTCCGGCATCAGCACATAGGTCTTGTTATTCCATGTCAGAGTGGTTTTGCCTGTTGTATCCTCGCCCGGCAACGTCTCCACGTAAAAACGCGCGTGGATAATGCCGTAGGCGAGATTGGTCTTTCCAGTACCCCTCGTATACGTGTACTCAGAAACACTTGGATCCTTGGGCATATAGGCGCCCGTCATAGTGTAGATATGTGTGCGGATAAAGGAAGTTGTGTCGTTATCCGCATCAGAAGCCCACCCGTTGTACGAGCTTTGCGCCCCGTTATCGGAGCTGACGCTGTTCAACTCCGACCAGTCTGGGAAATACGCAATGGTTGAGGACGGCCAAATCTCGCTCACGTCTTGGCCGTACTTCACCGTTATCTGGTAGTTGCCGGCGTTCTGCCCCTGCCCGTAAGCAGTCCCTGTTTCGCCAGGAAGCCTAAAATAAAGACCCTCTTTAGCAAGGTCGAAAGTCACGGTATAGCTCTTTAGCTTGCAGTAGACGTTAAGGACGGTGCTGCCGTCTTCTTCTATCGTTGCGGAGTCGCCTCTTTGCAGCTCGGCATAACGAATGGGGTCGTCTATTCCGAACGGCGAGTACTCGGGGAGGGTCGTGACGCTAACCGTCTCGTCGGTTGTTCCCGTCTTGGTCTCCGCATGGCCATAGCTGTAGTCGGCAAGAGTGCCTGGCTGGGGATCATGGCCGAGCCCGGGCTTCTCCACCCAATAGACTACCCGGTAGGAAGCCGGCGGCAGAGGGTCTGCCAGAGGGCTCAGCGCGGCGGCGGCGGGATTCAGGGCCGCTGTCTGAAAAGCCGGTGGCGCCTCAAAACCTGCCGGCTGCGGGCTTTGCGGGCTATCCGGCGCTGCGCCAGCCGCATTCTCGCTGGAGTCGTTGTTGTCGCTTTGAGGATTGTTCTCGGAGGTATTTGCCGCCGCAGGATCGTCGCGTCGCTGCGTAGCCCCAAAATCGTTGCCTGCCGAGCCGTCGCCGCCCCCTTCCCCCGAAGTGGCAACCGCGTCGCCGGGCGCCTCGCTGTCTACATCGCCTTCCTGACGGTCACGGTCAGGAGATTGCGCAGACGCCCCCCCCCCCCCCGCCTTCAGTTGTCCCAGCAAACGCCGTCGCGGGCGCAAGCGCAAAGACAAGCAGGGCAGACAGGAGCGTCAGCAAAAAGCGACGCACGTGGAGGAAAACGGGGTGCTGCTGTGCCGTGTTGTTCTTACCGTGCTTCATATGCGTTCTCCAATCCTTAAGCAGTCCCATGCCAAGACCACATTCTTGTATCGCACCGACGCGACCACGCCGTTATTACAACGTGCCCGCCGGAGCCAGTTGATGTGGTCAAACAAACCGATGCCCCGCTGTGTCGCTCAACGGCCTCAGACGTGACAAACGCACAAAACCGTGGCGTTACAAAATCGAGCCGATGCCCATTCTAGCACCTTTTGGCAACAATGTGTTGAGTTTCTGTAAATTTTCTGGTTTTTTTTGGAGAACGGCTGTCGCCTTCGCGTGACGTGTGCGCGGCCTGGCAAGATGTGGGAGCTGCGACCGCAGGGGGGGCACCTTTGCGGGAGCGTTCCCAGAGCCGCCAGAGTCGTGGGGGCTGCGGCCGCAGGGGGAGGCACCCTCGAATTGCGGCGATGCGGGGCTTTCGCCGTCCTACTCCACAGCTTGAGGGGCCGCAAAATTGGTTTTGGCCACGGCGATCATCAGTTTAATCCGGTTTAGCTGGTTGACCTCGGAGGCGCCGGGGTCGTAGTCTACGGCGACGATGTTGCTCAGCGGGTTGAGGCGGCGCAACTCCTTTATCACGCCCTTGCCGGTGACGTGGTTGGGCAGGCAGGCAAAGGGCTGGGTGCAGACGATGTTGGGGGTTCCGCTGTGGATGAGTTCGAGCATCTCGGCGGTCAGCAGCCAACCCTCGCCCATCGAGTTGCAAAGCGACAGCACGGGACGGGCAAAATCGGCCAGCTGATAGATGGTGGTGGGCGGCTCAAAGCGCTGGGAATCGCGCAGCGCCCTGCGAATCGGGCGGCGCACAAAGTCCAGGAGCGCAATGGCGGCCCGGCTGCCGATCTCGGACTTCCAGGTCTTGGTCAGCTCGCGGTGCTGCCAAATGCCGCCGGAGATGCCAAAGAGGAAAAACTCGGTCAGGCCCGGCACGACGCACTCGCAGCCTTCCTGCTCGATGATGTCGACGATGCCGTTGTTGGCCGTGGGATGAAACTTGACGAGGATCTCGCCAACGACGCCGACCCGCGGCTTTAACCTGTCGTTTACCAGCGGTAACGTATCAAAGTCGCGCACGATATCGCGGGCGTTGCGCTTGTATTCGCGCCAGCTGGCTTTGCCCAGCAGGCTCGCCTTGCAGCGCGCCATCCAGCTCTCAAACAGGCGGTCGGCGCTGCCTGGCTCGGCCTCGTAGGGCCGTGTGCGGTAGAGGCACTGCATCAGTAAATCGCCATAGAAGAAAGCAAATATTGCCCGGCGGAGCATCTCCGGCGTGATGGTAAAGCCCGGGTTGACCTCGCCGAGGCGATGAAAGCTGAGTCCGATGACCGGCACCTGGGGCGCACCCGCCTCGCGCAACGCCTTGCGAATCAGCCCGATATAGTTAGTGGCCCTGCAGCCGCCGCCGGTCTGGGTGATCACCACCGCCGTCTTGTTAAGGTCGTAGCGACCGGAGTTGATGGCCTCCATGATCTGCCCGGTAACCAAAATGGACGGGTAGCAGACGTCGTTATTGGCGTACTTCAGCCCGGCCTCCACCGCGCCCTGGTCCACCGAGGGCAAAAGCTCGGCGTTGTAGCCCGCCTGCTCAAAGACCGCCGCCAGCAGCTCAAAATGGTAGGGTGCCATCTGGGGGGCCAAAATGGTGTAGCCGTCGGCCTTCATCTGCTCGGTGAAGCTCGGCTTGTCAAATGCCGTGGAGAGGACGGCCGGCTGCGATGCGGTGGGTAGTGAAGGCGCAAGAGCGGATGCGGCCTGCTCCTGCTCGTTGAGGGCAGCCAGCAGGGAGCGAATGCGAATGCGGGCGGCACCGAGGTTGCTCACCTCGTCTATCTTCAAAACGGTATAAATTCTGCCGGCCGGCTCGAGGATCTCCTGCACCTGGTCGGTGGCGATGGCGTCCAAGCCGCAACCAAAGCTGTTCAGCTGAATCAGGTCGAGGTCGCGGCGCAGAGTGCAGAGTTTGGCGGCGGCATAAAGACGCGAGTGGTACATCCACTGGTCCACAACGCGCAGTGGCCGCTCCGGCTTGACGATATGCGAGACGCTGTCCTCGGTCAGCACGGCCAGGCCAAAAGACGCCAGCAGCTCAGGGATGGCGTGGTTGATCTCCGGGTCGAGGTGATAGGGGCGCCCGGCCAAGACGATGCCGCGCGTGCCGGTCTGCTCCATCCAGGCCAGCGTCTCCTCGCCAGCGCGACGGACGTCGGCCTTAAAGCGCTCGTCCTCGGCCCAGGCCACAGTCACGGCTGCCTTAACCTCCGCCAGGGTGGGCGCGACGCCCTTGGCAGCGGGGTTCTCCAAATAGTAACGACCCAGCTCTTCATGGAGCCGCTGCGAGAGTCGCGTGGGGTTGTCGTAGGGCAAAAAGGGATTGAGGAAGGCGACCGGGGATGTGGCCAATTCCTCCACGTTGAGCTTGATCACCTCGGGATAGCTGACCACCACCGGGCAGTTGAAATGGTTGGGGGCGCCAGGGTCCTCCTGCCGCTCATGGCGGATGCAGGGCATGAAGATGATGTCCGGGACTGTGTTGACGGGCCGGGTGTCGTCCGTGCAGCCCGCCACCCGGCCCGTCAGCAGGTCGATGATGTGGCCGTGCGCCAGCTTGCCGGGGTAGCAGACACTTTCTGAAGGCATGCTCTCGATGCCGCGCTCGTAGGTCGCCTTGGTGGAAGGGTCGCTGAGCACGGTTGCAAAGCCCAGTTCCTTAAAGAAGGTGTACCAAAATGGATAGTTTTCGTACATATTTAAGACGCGCGGCAGCCCAACGGTGGGGCGGCTGGCCTCCTCGGGGCGAAGCGGGACGTAGGGGTTGAGCTCGTCGCCCTCAAAGAGCCGCCGCGACTTATAGGCAAAGAGGTTGGGCAGGTCGGTGTTTGCGCTCTCGGTGCCGGCGCCCTTCTCGCAACGATTGCCCGTAATAAAGCGCCGCGCCCGCCCCGTCACCTCATCGCGACCAAAGTTATTAATGGTTAACAAACAGTTGTTCGAGCAGCGCTTGCAACGAGCCGTGGTATGCTGCGGCGCAAGCTCGGCCAACGCCTGGGCAGAGAGGATTGTGGAGACGATCGGCGGCGCTGGGGCATCCACCGCCGCAGCAACCGACCGGTCCTCGGAGGCCGGATGGAGCAGAGCTTGCTCTGCTCGTCCAGAGGCCGCTGCCCCAGGGCAAGGCGCC
>JAISMZ010000156.1 GCA_031276475.1 Coriobacteriales bacterium | reverse complement strand
AATCAGCGATCTTTTGGATCTCGTCGATAATCAGCACCAGCTCTTTCTCGCCGCTGACCCGCATACTGTCGCGAGCGCCCTGCCAGATGCCGTCGAGCCAGTTTACGTCTGCCGCGATTGTATCGTCGGCCGATACGTAGACCGTTTTGACCTCCAGCCTTTCACTCAACTGCCTGGCCAAGGTGGTCTTACCAACCTGACGTGGGCCACTGATTACCTGAATCAGGCTGCGCGGCCTGTTAATCTGCTTCTCGATACTCTTAAGGATCTTCCGCACGTACATCTTTGCGCCCTTTCATTAGTGCATTGAAGATTTTTCTTCAGTGCATTGAAGATTATAGCGCGAGCTGCTGTTTGCGGCAAGAGGGCGCGGCGGCGGGTTGAAGCTCAGCCTTTGAGCAGCTCTATCAGGTGACCCAGCTCGTGCTCAAAATCCACGCCGTACTTCGGGTCGGTCTGGGCGTCGTGGGTGCGTCGGATGGCACCAACGGTAAACTCACAGGCGACGCGGATGGCCTCGGCGAGGGGCTTGTCGTTGAGCAGCGCGGCCAGAAGCGCGCTGGAATAGATGTCGCCAGTGCCATGATAGTAGCCGGCAATGCGCTCGGTAAAGTAGTAATCGACGCTGCCAGTCGTGCGGTTGAAGGCGGCGGCACCCAGGCTTTCGGGCGTAAAGGAGACGCCGGTCAAGACCACCTGCGCCGGACCCAGGTCGGCCAGCTCGCGCAGCGTCTGCTCAATCCAGGCCTGGTCGTAATCCTCACCCGGATAGGGCTTCTCCAACATCAGGCTGGCCTCGGTGATGTTTGGGGCGATGATGTCGGCCTGGGCGCAGAGGTCGCGCATGCCCAGGGCAAAACGCTCGTCAAAGGCCGGGTAGAGCTTGCCCTGGTCGGCCATCGCCGGATCGACGAGGATCAGGGTGTCGCTGCCGCGAAAATCGGAGAAGAGCTGCGCGATCAGCTGCTGCTGGCGCTCACTGCCCAGATAACCGGTGTAGATCGCGTCGGTCCTAACGTCCAGGCTCTTCCAGTGCGCGGTGATCGGCTCAACGTCTTCGGTGAGGTCGCGGAAGGTATAGCCGGTAAAGCCGCCGGTATGGGTGGAGAGGATCGCCGTGGGCAGGATGGAGGTCTCCAACCCTGCGGCGGACAGTATCGGCAAGGCCACGGTCAGTGAGCATTTGCCGATGCAGGAGATGTCCTGGATGGTGATGACGCGTTTTTGCACCTGAGTTCCCTTCTCTGTCTCTGACGTCGCGGCCGCAGCTCGCGCTGGCGTGGACGGCAGAACGGTTTGTGTTACTCTAATTATAACAGTTTACCGCCGCCGTGCGCGCAAATAGGGCGGGACAAAGGGGACGGTACGGATCGTCCCATTTTCAAGTACTGCATTCGGCGTCCGGCTTATTGCAGAAAATGGGACGATCCGTACCGTCCCCTTTGTCCCGCACTTTGTCCCGCAAGGCAGATACTTCCTCGTCGCTCAGGTAGCGCCAGGTGCCGCTGGCCAGGTCGTCAAGCAACAGAGGGCCAAAGGAGATGCGGTTGAGGCTTATAACCGGTCGCCCAACATGGGCCAGCATCCGCCTGACCTGGCGCTTGCGACCCTCGCTGATGGCCAGTTCGACCGTCGTTATAACGTTTGCCTGATTCTGATGCACGTCGATGATACGCAGCTCAGCCGGCTTGGTGGGGCCGTCGTCAAGCAGCACCCCGAAGCGCAGGGAGGCGGCCTGGCGTTCGCTGAGCTGGCCTTCTACCCTGGCGACGTAGCGTTTGAGAACGTGACGGCTGGGGTGCAACAGACGGTGTGCCAGCTCGCCGTCGGTGGTGAACAGCAACAGCCCCGTGGTCTGAAAGTCCAGGCGGCCCACGGGAAACAGCCCCGGATGCTCTGCAACGGGAACCAACTCGCGAACGACGGGGCGCTTTTGGGGGTCGGCCATCGTTGTCAGGTAACCGGCCGGTTTATTCAAGATCAGATAACAGTGGTCGCTGGCCGGCACAACCAGCCTACCGTCCACGCGCACCTCGTCTTTTTGCGGGTCTATCTTGCGGCCCAGCTCGCAAACCAGCTCGCCGTTGACTTTCACCCTACCGGCACTGATCAGGGCCTCGCTGCCCCGCCGTGAGGCCAGACCAGCCCGGGCCAGGAACTTCTGCAGGCGCAGCGGATAGGCGTCAGCCCCCTCAGTCGACAAACTCAAGGGTCTCCGCGTCGTCTTCGGCGGTGTCTTTTGCAGCCGCCGCATCGCCGCTCCCGTCAGCGGCCGCGCCGCCGGTGAGCCGGGCGCGGATGAACTCACGGCTTTCCTCGTCGGGGGCAAAATCCTCAAGCGGCGGCAGGTCCTTGAGCGTCTTCAGGCCAAAGCGCTCGAGAAAGACGCGCGTCGTGCCGTAGAGGATGGCGTTGCCGGCATTGGCGTCGCGGCCCATCTCGCGCACCAGGCCCTTCTCCACCAGCGAGGCGATGACGCCCTCGGAATTGACGCCGCGAACAGAGTTGACCTGCGAGCGCGTCGCGGGTTGGTGGTAGGCGATCACCGCCAGCGCCTCGAGGGCGGCCTGGCTCAGCGTGCGCGTGTCCCAGGAAAGCACGTAGCGCTCCACCAGCTGATGGTAGGCGGGGTGCGTGTAGAGCCGCCAGCCGCCGGCCACCTCGCGCAGCTGGATGCCGCGCTCCTCGTTTTGCCAGCGCTCGGCCAGCTCGGCCAGGCTGGCGCTTACCTCGGCCACTGGTTTCTCCAGAAAACCGGCCATCGTCGCCGCGCTCAAGGGCTCGTCGCTGACAAACAGCAGCGCCTCCAGGGCGCCGGAGAGATCACTCATGACCCATCCTCTCTTTCTTCTGCCGGGGGCTGTGCCGTGGGATGTGCTGGGGGCTCTGCCGAAGACTGTGCCTGTGCCAGGTACTCATCCACCGCATCAACCAGGGGCTCGGCTGGCGTCCAGTCCGCGGGGTCGCGCCAGACGATCTGGATATCGCTTTGTTCCTCGGGCTGCTCCAGCTCGATGATGCCGCGG
>JAISMZ010000034.1 GCA_031276475.1 Coriobacteriales bacterium | reverse complement strand
TGAACCGTCCCCGTGTCCGCTTTCTGAGCCGTCCCCGCTTCCGCTTGAAAAAGATGACAAAACGGAAGCGCCCCTTTTGTCACACGCGCCCGCGCCCGGCACTGCCGAGCGTGTTGAGTCGTCTGCGTCCGCATCCCCGGAGGACTCTGCCGCCATCCCCAAACCGTTGATGACCCTGAGCATGGTTATCGGTGTGCTTTTGGGTATTGGCATCTTCATCGTGCTGCCAGCCATCGTTACCAACTTGCTGGTGGGCGACTAGGGCGAGCGGACCTTACTCTGGAACCTCGTGGACGGCGTTTTGCGGGTGGCGATCTTTATCTTTTATATCTGGCTGATCGGGCGAATGCCGGATATTCGCCGGATGTTTGCCTACCATGGCGCCGAGCACAAGGTCATCCACTGCTATGAGCACGGCCTGCCGCTCACCGTGCGCAATGCCCGCCGCTTTCCCACGCTTCATGTGCGCTGCGGGACGGCCTTCATGATCATGACGATGATCGTTGCCATTCTGGTCTTTACCCTGGTGCCGGTGAACGTGCTGATTGATGCCCTGGGAGTGCACAATGGCATCGCCCGTCTGGTGTTGGTGATTATTTCGCGCGTCATCCTTTTGCCGCTGGTAGCGGGGCTTTCCTATGAGGTCACGGTAAAATGGGCCGGCTCGCGTCCCGAGAATCCGCTGGTGCGCGTGGTGCTCTGGCCGGGCTTGCAGCTTCAGCGCCTGACCACTAACGAGCCCGATGACTCGATGCTGCAAACCGCCATCGCCGCCATGCAGATGGTGTTGGCCCGCGAGCAGCTCGAACAGGCCCGGGAGCTGGATTCAGGTGCCGCTGCTTGATATTGCCCGTGGCATAGCCTGCTTTCTTGCCACCTACTGCCTGATAGGCGTGCTGGCTTTTCTGGCTGGGACTTCCTACAATCTGAACATCTGGTGGATCGATCTGACCTTCCTGCCAATGCCGCTTGTCATCGTCTCCCAGATTGCTCTGGCAGTCGTGCTCTACGCCTTTGTGCTGCGCGTTCCCGCAGGTCTGCCGGCCCGTCTTGCGGGCGCTGCGCTTTGTCTGCTGTTTGCCGGCTTTGCCGTCCTAAACGCCGTTGCTGTCTTTGCGGCTGCCGCTGCAGGTGATGTGCGTTTGGGTTTCCCTCTGCCTTTCTCGCTGTTCATCGCTGCGGCCTTTGTCTGCCTGGCGGCGGCCATCGGTTTTGGGGTGCGGCTGCGAGGAGCCGGTACGGCTTTAGCCCGCCGCCGGCGCTCGGTCGATGCGCAGGCGAGCGGCGAGGGGGCTGTGGGTGGCGGTAGTGCGAACGGCAAGCGGGCTGTGGGTGGCAGCGGCGCGAGCGGCAAGCGGGCTGTGGGTGGCGGTAGTG
Organism: Coriobacteriales bacterium; assembly: GCA_031276475.1. Classification (GTDB taxonomy): domain Bacteria; phylum Actinomycetota; class Coriobacteriia; order Coriobacteriales; family UBA8131; genus JAISMZ01. The sequence goes on along the minus strand of JAISMZ010000034.1, from coordinate 6,832 downwards.
CGAGCGGCGAGGGGAATTTTGCCGCGAGCGACAGGCAGGCTGCGAGGAGCCTGCGGCCCGCCCTTCTTCCCCGCGTCTTTACCATCGCCGCAACCGTTGTCACTCTCGGCGTACTTTTTCCGGTCGGGCAGATACTTTGCTTTGGTACGACCACCTATAACGGTCGGGTGGACGCCTGCGTCGTGCTGGGTGCGCAGGTGCTGCCTGATGGTACGCCTTCTAAGGTGTTGCAGGATCGCCTGGACACGGCGATCGCGTTTTACCGCGCCGGCAACGCCCGGGCGCTGATCATGAGCGGCGGCGTGGACATCGGTGGTGTGGATGAGGCTGAGGCGATGCGCGAATATGCCCTTGCCCAGGGCCTGCCCGCCGCGGATATCCTGGTGGACGCTCAGGGCGCCAACACCCAGGCGACGGCGCGCGACACCGTTGCTCTGATGCGCGAGCACGGCTTTGAGCGGGTCGCGGCCGTGAGCAACTACTATCATCTGGCGCGCGTCAAGATGCTTTTTCTGGCCGAGGGCGTTGACGTTATGACGGTGCCCTGCGTTGATGCCAAGGCGCCGCTTGCCAGTGCGCTGACGGTGCTGCGCGAGGTGCCGGGCTGGTGGTATTACTGGTTTGCGACCATCGGCGCCTCCCTTAAGCCTCAGCTTTAACTTCTGTGCCGCTCTGCCCACCGCTTCGCGGCACGTCCGCTGTTTCCGTCCCACTTTCTACCCCGCCTGAACAGTAACCGTCCGCTGCCTCCTCGGCGGCCATTTTTTTAATCCCGCTGGTTGATTGGCGCAAAAACCGTTAGAATTAAGCGGTAACACAAAAGACCGCTCTAAACGCAGAAGAGAGGGTGCCTTTTGTTTGGGCAGGCCACTTTGTCGCTGCGCCGCTGCGAAGCTGCGGTTGCAGGAGCTGGCCCGATGAACATACGGGCGCACATCTAAACCCAACCGGAGGTCTTGGACTTGGCTAACCGAACTCCCTCAAAGCAGGCCGCTAAAACGAATAAGGGCAAGGCGGCGCCACAACGTGCCACTTCTGCGTCAACTCCCGCCGCGGGCACCGGTGCCGGCCGTCCAGCGCTGCTTGACGCGCGGGTTCGCAACGATCTGGCCGGCGTTGCTGTTGCGGTGTTGGCGGTGGTGCTGCTGGTCATCGTCTTGATGCCCGGCGATGCCATAGGTTCGCAGATGATCAGCGACGTTATCCACTCCCTGGTGGGTATTGGTGCCGTGATCCTGCCGTTTTTGTTAATCGCCTGGGCGGCGACCTTTTTTATCCGCCAGCGCCTGACCGCCAAACCGCTGCGGCTGATCATCGGTCTGGGGGTGATCTATCTGGCGGTCATCTCGCTGGCGGCGGCTTTTATCCCCGGCGCTTCGCAGGACGCGGCTCAGGGGTTTGCGCCCTCGCGGTTGGCCGGCGGCGGTGGCTATATCGGTGGTGCGCTGGCCTGGGCCTTGCTCAGCGCCGTTGGGCCGGTTGCGACGACGATCATCCTGACCGGCTTGATTGTTGTTGGGCTGGTGCTGATTGGGTTTTCGATCAGTCGGATCACCGAAAATCTTGGCAATCGTCTGGCGCGGCGCCGCGAGGCGCGCGAGCAGGAGGACGAGCGTCTGAACGCCTCTGTTGGCGGCGCCTATCAGATGGGCCCGGTCACTGCGCTGGCCGTTCCCGAGAAGGGCCGCGGCAAAAGCAGGGGCTGGGGCTTTGGCAAAGGCAGCGCAGGTGGCAGCGCGAGCGGCGGCTCAGGCAGCGGCTCAGGCGCGGGGCTGAATCCGACCCGGCTGGCCGGAAAGGACGACGGGTTGGTTGGCGACGATCTCTTCTCGGCGTCTTTTGAGCAGGGAGACCAGGGCGTGCTGCCTTACGCGGCGTCTGCCGACCTCGGCTTTACCCGGCGAATGAAGGCCGCCGCCGCAAACGGAGGGCTGGCTGCGGTCGACGCGGCTGCGGGCGACGCGGCTGCGGGCGCTGCGGGCGCGGGCACTGCGGGCGCGGGCGCTCCTGCCGCCGCTTTGACAAAGAAGCGCAGCAGGAGCAAACGCGGCTCTACTCAACAATCAGATGACACGGCACCGTCACCCTTTCAGCTGCCCGACCCGCGTGTCCTGCGCGTTTCTCGGGAGAAGGCCGCTACCAAGGCTGGTGCCGCCGAACTGCGCTCAACCGCCGCCCGCCTGCAGGCGACCTTTGAGGAATTTGGTGTGGAAGGTCAGGTCATCGGCTGGATTGCCGGCCCCACGGTGACGCTTTACAAGGTCAGCCTCGGCGAGGGCGTGCGCCTGAACCGAATCACCAACCTCCAGGATGACATTCAGCTGGCCCTGGCCGCTCAGGCGATCCGTATCGTCGCGCCCATTCCGGGCACTTCGCTGGTAGGTGTGGAGATACCCAATGACACCCGCAACACGGTGCTGCTTGGCGACGTTTTGGCCAGCGCCCAGTCCGGCCCGCTGCAACTGGCCGTTGGCAAAGACGTTGAGGGTGATGCGGTGATCGCCGATCTGGCCACGATGCCGCACCTGCTGATTGGCGGCACCACCGGCTCGGGCAAATCGGTGGCGATAAATGCGATGATCATGAGCATCCTGATGCGCGCCACGCCCGAAGAAGTGCGGATGATCATGATTGATCCAAAGATGGTTGAGCTGTCGCTGTACAACGGCATCCCGCATCTCTATGTGCCCGTGGTCACCGACGCCCATCAGGCGGCGGCGGCGCTGTCCTGGGCGGTTGCCGAGATGGAGCGGCGGTTGAAGGTCTTTGGCAAGCACGGCCTGAAGAACATCAAGCAGTTTAATGCCCGAGTCGCAGAAGAGCTGGCGCGTAGAGCTTTGGAGGAGGAGCGTGCCGCCACGCGCGCTGCCACCGCCGACGAAGCCGACGAAGCCGACAAAGCCGACGCGGGTGCGGCCGGAGCCGACGAAGCCGACGTGGGTGCGGCCGGAGCCGAGACGCTGCTTTTGGACCCGTCCTGCTCGACAACCGACAAGCCAGACGCCGCCGCCGAGCAGGACGCCCTGCGCGCAAAAATGCCCTACATCGTCATCGGAATAGATGAGCTGGCCGATCTGATGATGGTCGCCGGCAAGGACGTTGAGACCTCCATCAGTCGCCTGGCGCAGTTGGCCCGGGCCGCCGGCCTGCATCTGATAGTGGCAACACAGCGCCCCTCAACCACGGTGATCACCGGTCTGATCAAAGCCAATATCGTCAATCGCATCGCCTTTACGGTGGCTTCCGGCATCGACTCGCGGGTCATCCTCGACGCCAACGGAGCTGAGGATCTTATCGGCACCGGGGATCTGCTCTTCTCGCGGCCGGAGTACAGTCGGCCTTCGCGCATTCAGGGCTGCTTTGTTAGCGAGACGGAGATCGAGACGGTTGTGGAGTATCTGCGCAGCCAGGGCGAGCCGGACTATCACGAAGGTATTCTCGAGGCGCGGCCGAGCCCTGGCGCAAACAGCGACGGCGAGCCGCTCGGCGAGGACGACCCGTTGCTTTGGGAGGCGGCCGACATCGTTGTCTCCACCGGCCTGGGCTCCACCTCTACGTTGCAGCGCCGCCTGAAGGTTGGTTACGCCCGCGCTGGGCGGATCATGGACATGCTTGAGGGCAAGGGAATTGTCGGGCCGCCCAATGGCTCCAAGCCCCGCGAGGTGCTGATTGATGATGTTTTGGATCTGGAGACCCTGAAGGCTTATGAACAATGAGGTTACCGTGAGCGCGTTATCGGGAGTATCGTGGTATCATTCGCTGAGAATAAGAGAGGTGTAAATGCCGGAAGGCTCCTTTGGTGAGCGGTTGTCCAGTGCGCGGCGCCGGAAAGGCCTGAGTATCTCGCAGGTCGCCGAGGCGTTGCGCATCCGTCCGTCCATCATCGAGGCTTTGGAGTCGGCGACCTTTGAGCACATGCCGTTAAAGGGCTATGCCCGCAACATGATCAGCTCCTACGCCCGCTATCTGGGGCTGAACGCGGCTCAGATCACCGAGATGTTCCTGCGCGAGTACCATGTTTATGAGACGCATGAAATGCGTCGCGCAAAGCCGGTCATCGGCAGCTATCCCGTGACCGGCGCGCTGCGGCGAATCGAGCATAATCCGCGCCCTACGCCCCCTGTCGCGGGTGGGCCTGCCGCCTTCGCCGCCGAGCAAACCAGCGTGTCGGGTAATCCGCCGCGAAAAACCGTGCATCTTTCCCAGCGCAATACTTCGGCGCGTACCTTCTGGGGTGATGAGGGTGAGCCAAAACAGCGCATTCGCGACCTTACGCCCCGACGGCTGACGCGCTCCCAGGTCGAGACGCATCCCCGGGCGCTGACGCGAGGCAATCTGGTGGACAACCGTGGCTATTCTCGCAAGCGCTCAGGTCTGGGGCGCGCGCTCGGGGTCATCCCGGCTTTCTTCTCGCGAATATTTCAGCCCCTGCTGCGCCGCCCGGTCGTGTTGGTCATCGTGCTGATCGTCGTTCTCATCGCCTTATTATTGTCGATTGCCTTTTTTGCCGGCAGCTGCTCGCGACGCGATGTTGAGGTGATGCCGATGAGCAACGTTTCCACTTCCACCGACGGCGTCAGCGCCGAGGAGGTTGGTGCCAATATGGAGGAGATCGCCCGCCAGATTGAGGAAAACGCCCGCTATGGCCCCTTTGAGCTAAAAATTGAGGTTGCGGAAGGGCCCTCCTGGCTGGTGGTGACCGTTGATGGCCAGCAGGTCTATGCCAGCGTTGCCGAACCAGGCTTCAGTGAGGTCTATACGGTTACGAGTGAAGCTCATGTGGAGGCTGCCGCGCCCGGATACGTGAAGGTTTACCGCAACGAGAAGGCGGTCGATTTAGTTGCGGAGGAGGGATTGGGCGTTGTTGAGCTGAAGGTTGAGCAAAAGCCGGTTGAGAGCAACGCCAACGCCGGGGGTACTCCCAATGCCAATTCGGATTCTGCGACGGCGACCGGTGCGGGCGGTGACGCCGCGGCGACCAACGGCGCTTCTCTGGGCGATTCTGCTGTTGGCAGCTCCGGTACCGCGCCGCCCGCTTCTCAGTAGGCCGGCGTCGGGCAGTGGCTTAAAATTATTGATAGAATGGCGTTTGCCTGACAGCTTTAAACGCTGGAGGGCGGTTCGCTGAGATCTTGAGTGAGGAGAAAAGATGGCAAAAGACAGCAGTTTTGATGTTGTGTCTGAGGTGGATCTGCAGGAGGTGGACAACGCCTGGCAGCAGACGCGCAAGGAGTTGGTTCAGCGCTACGACCTCAAAGACAGTGGTGCGACCTTGGAGTTGGATAAGTCCGCGGGACGTTTTACCCTTCAGGCGCCCAGCGAGTTTGTCGCCGGGCAGGTTCAGGATGTGTTAAACACCAAGCTGGTGCGTCGCGGCATCGACCTCAAGGCCCTGCACTGGGGGCAGGCCCAGGCGGCCAGTGGCATGACGGTGCGTCTGTTTGGCGATCTGGTCTCTGGCATCAGCAAGGAGATCGCCCAGCGGATCAACAAAGACATCCGCGCCCAGAAGTACAAAAACGTCAAGGTGCAGATAGAAGGCGACAAGCTGCGCGTCTTCTCACCGTCGCGAGACGCCTTGCAGGAAGTCATCGCTTTTCTCAAAGAGCAGGACTACGGTCAGCCGCTGCAATACAACAACTATCGTTAGGGAGGCGCTTCGTGACTGTGGCTGACGCACTGTCGCTTTCGCAAGACCGTGGGCGGCCGGCGCCGGCGGAGGCGTCGCGCCTGAGCGGGCTGGTGCGCACCATCTGGCTGGAGGCCGACGCCAGCGATGGCGTCTGGGGCGTTTATCTGATTGACCAGACCCGGTTGCCGCTGCAAAGCGTCATCCTTTGCTGTAGGAGCTTGAATGATCTTCAGAAGGCCATCCAGTCGCTGGCGGTGCGTGGCGCTCCGGCCCTGGGGGTGGCGGCGGCGATGGGCCTGGCGATCTGGGCGCAAAACGAGTCTGAGGCAGAGGATGTCGCCGGTTTCCTGGAGGAGCTCGCCGCCGCCGCCAAGCGGATCGCCACCGCCCGTCCGACCGCGGTGAACCTCTCCTGGGGTGCTGCGCGGCTGCTGCGCTTTGCCCAGGAGTGGACGGGCCAGACGCCTGCGGAGACGGCTGCGGGTGCGGCGGGCGACGCGGCCGCGGCCGCTGCGACTGGTGCGCCATCGCTGGCGGTGACCCTGAGCGCCTCTGCCAGCGAGGCACAGCGCCTTGCGGCTCTAAAGGCCGCGCTGATCGATTTTGCCCGCGAGATGGCATCTGTTGACGAGCGAACCAACCGGGCGATCGGCGCTCGGGGCGCTCCGTTGCTCGCGCCAGGCAGCCGGGTATTAACCATCTGCAACACCGGCTCGCTGGCCACGGCTTACTTTGGAACGGCGCTGGGGGTCGTCTATACGGCCTGGGAGCAGGGGAGGGTCGCCGAGGTCTGGGCCTGTGAGACCCGCCCGCTGAACCAGGGCAGCCGCCTGACCCTCTGGGAGCTGATGCGCTGTGGCATTCCCGCCACGCTGATAGCCGACAGTATGGCCGCGACCTGCATGGCCACGGGCAGGGTGGACTGCGTCTTGGTGGGCGCCGACCGGATCTGCGCAAATGGGGATGCGGCCAACAAGATAGGCACCCTGAGCCTGGCGGTGCTGGCCGCCCACTTTGGGCTGCCCTTCTACGTTGTTGCGCCGCGCAGCAGCATCGATGCGAGCCTTGCCAGCGGCACCGGGATAGAGATCGAGCAGCGCGACGCGCGCGAGCTGGCCGGCTTTAGCGCCAGGGGACTGATAACACCTGCAAGTAGCGTCGAGGCCGACGCCCTGAGACTGCTCACCGAGGCCGGCGCAC
>JAISMZ010000030.1 GCA_031276475.1 Coriobacteriales bacterium | reverse complement strand
GGAGAAGGCGCCGGCCAGCATCAGCAGTTACGACCTGAACGCCATCGAGGCCGGTGTTGCACTGGCCGAGGCCTTGGCGGATGCGGGCGTTGCTGAGGATGCTGGTGTGGGTGCTGCTGGGGTGGCTGCCGGCACGAGCGCCGGCGCCGAGGTCATCGCGCTCAGCGTTGGCGGCGGATGGATAGACGACTCCAAGCTGAAGAAAAACGTCCTCTCGCGCGGACCGGATTCCCTGGTGCTCGTTGCCGACGACAGTCTGCGCGAGCTTGACACCCACGCCACCGCTTTGGCGCTCAAGGCCGCCCTCGCTTCTCTGGGCGATTTTGATCTGGTGCTCTGTGGCGAGGGCTCGGCAGATATCTACGCTCAGCAGGTTGGCATCCAGCTGGGTGCGCTTTTGGAGCTGCCGGTGCTGAACTGCGTCAACCATTTGCAGCTACGCGACGGCAAGCTGTTGGTGGAGCGAACCTTGGAGGACGAAGTGCAAAGCCTCGAAGTCCCGCTACCTGCGGTGCTCAGCCTTACCTCCGACCTGAACAAGCCGCGCATCGCCGGCATGAAGCAGATTCTTGCCGCTGGCAAAAAGCCATCCAGGGTACTCAGTGCCGCAGACATCGGCTTTGTCCCGCTGTCCACCACCGAAGTGCTCAGTACTTTGGCGCCCGTTGAGGCCGAGCGCAGCCGTCAGATCATCGAGGGCGACTCCGATGCGGAGATCGCCGCATTTGCCAAGGCACTGGCAGAGAAGTTGGGATAGGTGGAGACCATGAAAGTGTTTATTCTAGCTGAGGATTTTACGGCCGCCACCGGGCTGGTAGCTGGTGCGCGCTCGCTCATCGCCGCGACTGGTGCGGAAGCTGCTGCGGAATCCCAGATTGCGACCAGCGAGCCTGAAGTGGCGCTGGTCGCCTTTGATCAGCGCCTGGCTGAGGTTTCCGCTGACGTCATCTATCAGCTTTCGCTGCCCCCAGATCTGATGTTGGAGGACGTTGCGCCAACGTTGGCAGCCCTGATTACAGCTCAGCAGCCGGCCCTGCTCTTTGTGCAACCGACGCGGCAGCTGCGCCTGCTGGCCGGCAAGCTCGCCGCCTTGTTGGGCACCACAGCGATCAATGATATCCTGGCCTGCAGTGCAGATGGCAACATGCAGCATCTGGTATACGGCGGCGCAGCGGTGCGAACGCAGCGGGCTGTGAGCACCACTCAGATCGTCTTTGTTCCTGCCGGGGTGCTGCCAGACGCCGCAGGCGCTGTGCCGGGCGCGGGCGATGCTACAGGCGCGCCCGGCGTGCTGACCGCAACCGCAACGGCGGCGCCGACCATCGTGTCTGTGGAGTTCATCGCACCCAGCCAGCCAGGGCCTAAGCTGCTTGACCGTAAGCGTCGCGAAAAGACATCCGTGGATCTTGCGGCAGCCAAACGCGTTATTGGCGTAGGCCGGGGTATTGCCGCTGAGGAAGACTTGCAGATGATCGCCGATCTGGCCGCACAGACAAGGGCCGAGGTTGGTTGCACGCGCCCGATAGCCGAAGAGGAGAAGTGGTTGCCGCGCGAGGTCTATATCGGTGTTAGCGGCGTCATTCTGGCTCCCGAAATCTATATTGCCATCGGTCTTTCCGGGCAGGTGCAGCATACCGTAGGCATCAACCGCGCCAAGACAATATTTGCTATCAACAAAGACAAAAACGCTCCGATTTTCAAGCAGGCGGACTTCGGTATCGTCGCCGATCTCTACAAGGTCGTTCCGGCGCTTACCAAGGCTTTGCAGTGAGCATGCGAGTAGCGCAGTGCTTGCCCCAGCTGCTGCGGCAACCTCACCCGTAACGGTATTCGACCCCCATCGTTGGGCCGGGGTTGCTCCATTTGGCGATGATCGTGTCGCCACAGACAATGCGACACGAGCCGCATTCCAGGCAGCCGGCGTAGTCAAAACTGAGGTTGCCGTCCGCATCTTGCCGGTAGAGCCCTGCCGGACAGACGCGCACCAGCTTGGCAAACTCTGCGGGATCGGGGTTGGCTACCAGCTCAATGTGGGCGTTTTCCTCATCCACGGAATAGCGGTTCTGTGCCAGGTACTCGTCTACGTTTACGGTGTTTTGGAGCAGGTCGGACGCGATCCCGCCGGGGCCGTCCTGCTCAACAGCTTTATTCACAGGCTCTTCAGCCCCTTTCTGAGGTCGCGAAATAGCGTGCCGTAGCCAAGGCTTTTCACCAGCGGCTTAAGTGATTTTGTCAGCGGTTGGTCAGGCTGGCCGTCTACGACGAAGAGACGGTTGAAGGCGTCGCGCGCGAACTCGGGGTATTCGCGAAACAGGCGCGGCGTACTCTCGAGAAAGTGTGGGAAGCGCTGGAACTGGCGCATATCCTGCAGCACAAAGCTCGCCTCCAGTGCTGTCTGATAACCAGCCAGGCCGGCCCTGGAAGTGTCTCCTGCGTCCAGTGCGGCGGCCGCGGCGCGCCCAGCGTGCATCCCGGCGGCCAGGGCGTAGTCCATGCCGCGCACCCGGTAGCCGAGGTTGACGCAGATCATCGCACTCTCGCCGGCCAGCAACACGCCGTCGCCCGTCAGATCCGGCATCATTTTAAGGCCGCCCTCCGGCACCATATGACCGGAGTGCTCCACTACCGTGCCGCCGGCGAGCAGCGGCTCTACGGTGGGGTGGGCCTTAAAGTCCTCCAGCATCTGACAGAGGCTGTACGGTGAGCGGGCCAGGTCGCTCAAGGTTGCCACCAGGCCCACCGAGATGCTTTCGCGATTGCTGTAGATGAAGCCGCCGCCGGTATGCCCTTTGGTTGCGTCGCCCACAAACAGCCAGGCGGTTCCCTCGCCGGCCCTGTTGCCAGTGCGGTCGCTGACGGTCTGTTCGTCCAAAGCGATGATCTGCTTGATGCCCGCTGCCAGCGTCTGGGGGCCGGGGCGGTGATAGCCCACGGCGGACTCGGTTAAAAGCGAGTTGCAACCGTCGGCCAAAACGACCACATCGGCGCTGATCTCGTCGTCGCCGGCTTTGATGCCAATGACGCGTTCGCCGTCCTTCAGCAGCTCTTCAACAGCTATGCCGTTGATGTATTCAGCGCCCGCCGCCTCGGCTTTAGAAGACAGCCAGGCGTCAAAGGGAGCGCGCAGCACGGAGTAGGAGTCCTGACCGTTTTGGAGCAGCGCGGCGCTGGAGAAATCGATGGTCGTGCAGGCATCGGCCGTAAGGAAGGACAGCCGTTCGTGACTGATCCGCCGCTCCAGAGGTGCCTCGTCGCGAAAATCCGGAAAGATTGCCTCCAGAGCAGGGCTGTAGAGGCGCCCACCGGTCATGTTCTTGGCACCGTTGCTGTTGCCGCGCTCAACCACCAGGGTCTCTTTACCGTCGCGCGCCAACTCGTAGGCGGCAACGGCGCCGGCACAGCCCGAGCCTACGATGATTGCCTGAAAATCCGACACTTGCTCAACTCCTCAGTTTTCTGCTTTAGCTGTCGGTGATCGGTGGCCGGGCTCGCCAAGAAACGAGACCGGCCACCGTTATCGCCGGCTACCTTCATGTTCAGCATGACTTCGCGTCTCGCACGACCTATCCGAGTTTCTCCAAGCCCAGATCGCCAACGCTGAGGTCGATCTCGGTGAGGTCAGCCGTAACTTCCAGAGGCTTATAGCCTTCGGCGCGGATTACCACCGTATAGACGTCGGGTGGCACCTGGTCAAACTTAAAGTCGCCGAGCTCGTCGGTTTCCTGGGAAGCCTGAAAGCCGCCACCCGCGCCGCCGCTGCCACTTACCAACTCCACCGTAGCCCCGATAATCACCTCGTCGTCGGCAAAGTCCACCGCGGTTCCGGCGACAAAACGTTTGGGCAAATGGAGGTAGTAGACCTTGGGGCCCAGGTCGGCCACCGCAGGCAGCGCCTCGGCCTTCTCCAGCAGGGCGCCAAACTCGGCTTCCTCCTTAAACTGAATAGCGTCGTGGGCGCAGGCGTCGGCACAACGCGGTATCGTCCAGCCGTTGTCCAGCAGGTGCGCGCAGCCGGTGCATTTTTGGGCCAGCTGAAGCTCCTCGTTGTAATAGATGGCATTCAGCGGGCAGCTGGCCACGAGCTTTTGCGCGAGCTCAGCGTTGTTGCGAGCTGCCTCGGGATCTATCAGTACCAGTCCGTCCTCGCGCCGATAGACCGCCTCGGGCTTTCCGGCGGCAGCGGCGGCAGCAATGCAGGGAGCTTCAGCGCAGTGGGCACAAATCACCGGGATGTAGGAAACGCGTACCCAGGGCACCTGCCCGCGCACCCGCTCGTCGATGCGCGACCAGAACTGTCCGGTGTCGGGTTGGGCTTCGGCATAGGGCAACCAGCTCTGGCCGCAGTGCTCGTCTTTGCAAACGATCTGGCAGTTGTAACAACCGTTGCAGTGTGAAAGGTCAATCAGAAATGCCTTGGTCATAGCCATCCTCCTATCCGACGATCCGGGCGCTGGCCACCAGGCCGACCGCCGGGTCGTAGTCGCGGGCAAAGGCCTCGGGGTACTCGGCCGCCAATTTTGCAACATCCGCCTTGCGAATGCCCACCAGAAAACCGTTGGTCACCTCGCCGGCGGCGTTGCGCGAGGAGGTGGCCGAAGGGCAGATCAGGTTGTTGGCACCGCCGCGGTCAAGGCCGCCGGCACCGTATTTGAGGATGTCGGTGCGCGCGCCATGATCCTGGTAGAGCACGCCGGGCATGATCCGTTCGGTCACATAGACGCCTCCCAGGACGCTGCCGCGCTCGTTGAACAGCTCGGCAACATCGCCGTCCTTCAGCCCGTACTTCTCCGCTTCCTGAGGATGCACCCAGATCGGCTCGTAGAGGTAGCCGTCCGGGCCTTTTACCTTGCAGGTGCGGATCTCGCGCGTCCAGGGAATGTCGTCGTGCTGGGCGTGTACCCGCCAGCGCGGATGGTTGCTTACCAGAAGATGCGGGTAGGCCTTGGCGCGGTTGGAGCCGATGCGCTCCTCGTGTCCGTCGCCCTCCTCTATCCAGTGCGCGACCGGCCCCCGTATCTTGTCGTCTGGGAAGTTCTCGGCCAGACCGGTGGAATAGATCTCCAGTTTACCGGTGGGAGTCTTAAGCGGGTTGGCCTCGGGATCCTCGTAAAATGCCTGGAATCCCACTTTGCGCTCCTGCCAGTTTTCCTCGGTGGGAAACAGCAAATACTGCTGCTCTTTAAACTTCTCCAGCGGGTATACGTCTAAGGGGATCTCCGCCTTCTCGTAGGCGATACGAACGTCCTCGTCAAAGTCGCGGCCCTTTGTGTAGCGCTCGTAGATGCCCTCGTAGATGCCGCCGTACTTCTCCAAAGCTTTGGCTACTTCGCCCACGGCCTCGTAGTCGCCCTTGCTCTCGCCAATTGCGTCGATGGCCTGATCCTCATAGACCAGCGTGCACCATTGACCGTTGTAGATATCGGCGGCAACGTCGCGCAGCTCAAAGACCGTTGATATCGGCAGGATGATGTCAGCCATCAGGGTGTCGTTTTCCATCCAGAGGTGCTGGACCAGGAAGAACTCGATGCTTTCGTGGCGCAGCGCCTCCTGATAGAGGTTGCCGCCGTTCCAGCAGGTTTCCCAACAAGGCGTGTCGCTCCAGATCATGTGAATCCGGGGGCCATCGCCGGGAAACTCAAAGCCCTCAAACTGGTCGACGCGATTCATCGAACAAAGCACGTGTCCGCTCCAATTAAGGTTTTCTTCCTGATTGAGAATGGCCGCTGGCGTCATGGTCTTGGGGATGAAGTATTTTGAGGCGTGCATTTTCCAACCGTGGTAGCTGCCATAGAGTACCGGGTCGTATTTTGAGCGGGGCAGGGGATTGATGCCCTGGAGCACCCACTCGATGAACTTGAACTGATTGACGCCTGGACGGCCCAGGCCCTGCATCGCCAGCAGATAGACCTCCAGGCGCGCTGGCTCGTGCGAGTAGGCGCCGCGGATGAAGCCGCCGCCGTTACAATGGGCTATCGAGACCAGGTGAGTGGCCCAATAGCGGGCGAAGGCCTTAATCCGATAGGAAGGTACACCGCATTTCTCCGCAGCCCATTCGGGAGTCTTTGCCACGCCGTCCTCGCGGCCCAGCAGATAATACTCAAACCAGTCAAAGCCAACCGTGTGGGTCTGTATGTAGTCTTTTTGGTAGAGCCCCTCGGTAAGCCAGACGTAGGCGATGGCCAACTGCAACGCCGCATCGGTGTTGGGATAGACCGGTATCCAGCGGTCGGCGTGCACGGCGTTGGTGTAGTTCACATCGGGCGCAATATGAATCTGCCTGATGCCTATCTCGGTAAACCAGAAGCAGACCCGCGACGGCTGCAGGCCGCCCCAACCCCAGGGCGTGGTCTCGGGATCGGCGCCCCAGAACAGCACGGCGTCACCGTTTTTGGAGATATCCCAGATCACGTTGTCCTGCGGGTTTTGCTGGCCGTGACTCTCGCAGCCCCAGACGTGCTTGGCGCCCCAGTACCAACCCTCCCAGCTGTCCGGCTGGCGGGCCTGTACGGTGTAGTTGTCGGGTTCCGATCCAATCTGGTCGAGCAGCATCGACTGGCAACCGTGAGCGCCGGAGATGACCTTGGTCTCGCCGTGGCCCTCACCTTGCACCAGGATGGCGCGGTTGCCGTAGGTGTCATGGATCCGCACCAACTCGGCGGCGATGATGCTCGTGGCCTCGTCCCAACTGATACGCCGGTAGCCGCTGATGCCACGGTTTTGCGGATTGCGCTCGCCGTTTGGATCCCAATCCACGCGAATCAGCGGCGCGGGAACTCGGTTGGGCGAATAGGCCCGTTTTTTGTAGGCCAGCGCCAACGGCGGAAGCAAGGTCTTCATCCCGGGCCTGAAGATGTGCCCGTCAATATCGTAGTGCCACTCGTTGAGCTCCTCGGGTGTGTAGGTCTCGTCGTAATGCAGCGGCCGAATGCGCACGATGCGGCCATCTAAAACGTCCACGCAACTGACGTTGGAAGCACCGCCAAAGCCGCATGAACCAAGATTTTGCAGTACGGTCTTATCTTTGATCTTCATAGCTCTCCTCACTTCTATCATCCCCGGCGAGCGGGGCATCGGGGACAAACATCCTGAACAAGCATCATAACCGGGCAAAGCGGCAAATTGAATCGTGCTAAAGGGCTTATAGGGCTTATTTGTGGCCTATGCCTTAAGTCCTCAGAGATAAAGCCGGAGGAGCAATAGGGCAAGGTTTTGAGGAGGTACGGTCTCTTGCGGTTGCGGCCGTCACCGGCTGATCAGCCCAATAATCGCCGATGGTCAGGCTGCGTTTTCGGCGCCTGCCGGCGTGGCTATGGGCGTGGCTGCCAGCGTTGCTGCTGGCGGCGCTGGAAAGGGTGGGGGGAGTGCCGCGCCGCATTGCTCGCAGACGCGGATTTGATTATCCGCGGCCGGAGTCTTGCACTGTGGGCAGAGGCGAACTCCCAAAAGGGCGGCTTTCTCATCTGCTCGTCCACAGGCATTACAGAGATTGCAGCAATAACACATATCCGTCCAGTTCCCTTTGTCAACCGTTAATCATACCGCAAAATCATACCGCAAATCCTGAAAAGTGGGAAGCGCCGGGCGCAGCCAGCACTTCTCACACGCGAAAAGCCCAGGGAGGCGCCAATAAAAACATGACTCCCTATTTTCGGGGAAACCAGAGAACCTGCCGCGGCTTGCTCACCAGTTTCTTGGCCAACTCCTCAACCGTGTCGTACTCGATGACAAAGGCCTGACAGTGGTGCACACAGCTGGGTGCCTTGCCCTTGGCGGTGCGCTCATCGCAAAGATCGCAGAGGTCGGTGGGAAC
>JAISMZ010000102.1 GCA_031276475.1 Coriobacteriales bacterium | reverse complement strand
AAAGCCGCCCCGCTCCCTGCGTCTCTGTTTCTGCCGCCGCCCAAGCCGCCCAAGCCGCTCCCCCCGTCCCTGTTTCTGCCACTGCCCCAAAGCCGACCACGTTTTGCGCTGGGATTTTCAGTCAAACTGGGCATCTCATCACCCGATTTCGACCGAATGTGCCAGCGACTGCTTGCCATTTGCCGCCAATACGAGTATAGTGTATTGACTAAGAAGCCGTGCTGTTATAAGGTGTTCCGATGCTTTTCGGGCGCCCGGGCCCATAGCTCAGTTGGCTAGAGCGCACGGCTGATAACCGTGAGGTCACTGGTTCGAATCCAGTTGGGCCCACCATCCAATGCAATAAACGCCCTGGCGTGAGCCGAGTAGCCGCCAGGGCGTTTATTAGTTCTTAAGCAGGCGAGCGATGGCCCGAGGGGGACGGCGCAGCCTCACAGAAGCGATTCCTTCCCGGGAGTGTCCCTACGGGGAAGATCCTCGGTCAGCCAGGTGCCCTTACGCTCACGCGGGCGCAAGCTGGAGGGTGGATGAGCCTTGCGTGACACACGACTACCGCCACGGCTGCGGCTACGGGGGCGGCAGTCGTTGGGCAGCGACGCCGATGGAGCAACAACCGGGCGGGCGACGGGGCGAGCAATGATAACCAGCAATGCGATATTTGCAAGCGTCGGCAGCATCAACCAAAGCGATGCGGCGTCCAGCGGCTTAACGTCCAGGCTGGTGTCCTGCGTGGCGATGACCGCTGCCGAAATCAGCAAGGTGATGGCAACACTGGCGGCACAGGCCGCACGGCAACGTCTTGCGTTGCGTACCAAAGCATCCCTTACTGCCGGCGGCGACTGCTCCTTAAAAACAGCTTTGCCCCCCTCGGATCTGCGCGTGCCGGCAAAGTTAGTACCCATCATCGTCAGGCAGAGAAACGCCAGCATGATCACCACGTTGCCCGCGGCCACCACAAAATTCACCGGCGCCCAGCCATCGGCAAAGGCCAGGGCGACCAGCGGGGTGGGTGCTGCAAATATCTTGCCGGCATTTGCAAGCGGAGACGTGATTACCGGGGCCACCAGCGGCGGAGCGCTGTCGAGCAGCAACTGAAGTTCGGGCTCTCGTGACGCACCGGTCTGAAATCGTGGGAGACTGTCGCTGATTGCATTTGGCTGCGCCGCGCCATCAACCGAAGTCTCGCTGCCCGGTTGCGGCTCTGCGCTCGGCGGCGGCTGGTCCTCAGGCCGCGAGCCGGCACCAGACTGCGCGTCGTCCTCTGCTGGATTGGAGGGCTCCTTGCCGGGCCGCTCGCCACCATCGTCGTCCGCGTCATTCTCCAGATAGCAATTCTCCAGGATCGCCCCAACGTCGCCCTGCGTAACCAGATTGGCGGAACCTGCGCTTGCCTGATTGCCCAGGACATTCAGGTTGCGCAGCTGCACCTCGCCGGCGCCGCTTAATACGATGCCGCCGCCGCTGTCACGCGCGACCTGCTGACCGTTAATCAGCAGGCTGCCCGTGCCGTCAGCATTGCCGGCGGTAATCGTCAGGCCATCAATCACGGTGCCCGCAAGGTCGCCTACCGCCAGCAGCACATGATAGGCGTTGTCGGAGGCATCGTTTGCAACGCCCAGGTCGCCGGAAAGTATCGTCTTGTTGTTGATCAGATCGCGCTCATCCAGCGCAGCTTCCGCCCCGGCAAAGCCGCCGTAGAGGCTGACGCCGCCGGCAAGCACAAAAGCCGCGTCGCGAAAATCGTCAGAGACGATAGGCGGCTGAGGCAACGAGGGCAACTCCGGCTGTTCTGGCGGCGGCTGCGGTGGCAGGGGTGGCTCCGGCTGCTCCGGCTGTTCTGGCTCGGGCTGCTCCGGCTCCGGCTGTTCCGGCTCGGGCTGCTCCGGCTCGGGCAAGTCCGGTTGTTCCGGCGGCTGCGGCGGGCGGGGGCCCCAAGGCCAGTCCGGCCACCAGGGCCAGTCCGGCCACCAGTAAGTATCGGTTGTGGACGCAAACGCGGTCGTTTGCGCGCTCGAAGCCGCCAAAGGAGCGGCGGCAACACCCTTTTCGTTGCTGGAAGCTGCGTCGCCATTGTCGTCGGCGTCAGGCGGTTCCCTGGTATCAGGCGCCTCGTCCTCCTCCACAGGCGGAATTTTTGGAGTATAGGTACCGGCAGCCACCCACACCTGACTGGCGTCGGGCGCAGCCTCTGGCTGAGCGGCGTCAAGCGCGGCCTGGTCGATCATCGCCTGAAGGTCATCTGAGGCGTTGTTCCATGACGTTCCGTCGCGCGTGCCTGCGCCAGCTTCGGTTACATAGCGTGCGGCAAAGACCGGCTGCGGACTCAATCCAAAAATCAGTACGACGCTGAACGTCGTGGCGAGCAGCCCTCTAATCAATCTATGAAACCTGCAAGCCCCCAAAGGACCGCCCCTTACCTGTTTGAAATGCCGCCGTTCCTCCGTCTTACCTGCCAACAACATACTACCGCAAAGCCACGTAAGTGCCCTGCACAAAAGTAGAAACTCTTTTTATGGTATCCATTGTACTCTGTCTGCATCGATAACTGAAGTGCCACACAGCGCGACAGACGGGGTCTTGACAAAGATCGCTTTTTATGATTTTTTTGGCCAGCGCCAGCGCCATCTGCTCTGGCAGCGCCAGCGGACTCAGGGCAAGTCAGCTCGGAGTCTGGTGCACGGGCCTTATCCAGCACCTCCCCTGTTCTGCGCCTTCTTGCGCTCAATGGCTGAGAGAATCCGTTTGCGCAGGCGCACGCTCAGTGGCGTTACCTCCACCAGTTCGTCGTCCTCGATGTACTCCAGAGCCTCCTCCAGCGTAAAGGTCACCGGCGGTGTGAGCTGTATCCCCTTGTCGGCCGTGGACGAGCGCATGTTGGTCAGCTGTTTGGCCTTGGCAACGTTTACCACCATGTCGCCTTCGCGGGCACTCTCGCCAACGATCATTCCTTCGTAGCACTCCGCGCCCGGGCCGATGAACAGCGTGCCCCGCTGCTGCAGGGTGTCCAGAGCATAGGCCACAGATTTCTCGTTGCCCATGGCGATCATCGAGCCGCGAGCGCGTCCGCCCATCTCGCCGCGGTACGGCCCGTATTCGGCAAAATGGTGAAAGAGCACCGCCTCGCCGTGAGTGGCGTTGAGCAGACGGGTGCGCAGACCCATCGTACCGCGCGTGGGAATCCGAAAGACCAGATGCGTGTGCCCCTCGCGCTGGCTCATGTCGGCCATCTCGCCGCCGGCGCTGCCAAAGACCTCAATCACCCTGCCGGCATACTCGCTGGGCACGTCCACCGTGGCTTCCTCAATCGGCTCGGTGCGCTGTCCGGCAGCATCCTTTTTGTAGAGCACGCGCGGCCGCCCAACCTGAAATTCAAAGCCCTCGCGGCGCATCGTCTCCATCAGCACCGAGAGATGGAGAACCCCGCGCCCGGCGACCTCGATGCCACCGCCGTGGGGCAGGGGGGTGATCCGCATCGTGATGTTGGCCTGGGCCTCGCGTTCCAGTCGCTCCCCCAACTGCCGGGCGCCGACAATACTGCCTTCGCGACCCACCAGCGGGCTGGTGGAGGCCGCAAAGACCACGGCCATGGTGGGTTCCTCAACCTTTATCGGCTCCATCTCCAGCGGCGCGTCGCGCGAGGTTATCATGTCGCCGATCTCAACATCGTCAATGCCGGCGACGGCTACAATGTCGCCGGCCACGGCCTGGTCGCGCTCCTCCTTGCCCAGCGCCTCAAAGGTGAAAAGCTGCTTGAGGGCGGCATTATGGCGCGCGCCGCTGTTCTTTATCACCAACACCTGCTCGCCTGCGTGCAGGGTGCCCGAAAACAGCCGGCCAACGCCGATACGGCCGATGTAGCTGGAGTGATCCACCGTGCAGACCTGCAAGGCCACGGCTCCCGCAGGATCGCAGTCGGGCGGCGGCACCTCGTCCAGTATCGTCTCTAACAGCGGCGTCATGTCGGCATTGGCGTCGTCGGGGTCGTAGCGGGCATAGCCTTCAGTCGCCGAACTGTAAACCACGGGAAAGTCCAGCTGCAAGTCGGTGGCCTCCAGCTCCACCATCAAATCGAAGACCGCGTCCAGCACCTCGTGCGGGCGCGCTCCCGGCCGATCGATCTTGTTGATCACCACTATCGGCTTAAGTCCCAGCTCCAACGCGTGCCTGAGCACAAACCGGGTCTGCGGCATCGGGCCTTCATAGGCGTCCACAATCAGCAACGCGCCGTCGGCCATCTTTAAGACACGCTCCACCTCGCCACCAAAATCGGCGTGCCCCGGCGTGTCAATGACATTGATCTTAACATCGCGGTAGCGGATGGAGATGTTTTTGGAGAGAATCGTAATGCCGCGCTCGCGCTCCTGGTCGTTGGAGTCGAGCACCCGATCGGCAATGTCTTGATTGGCGCGAAAGACCCCCGCCGTAAACAGCAGACGGTCGACGAGCGTCGTCTTGCCGTGGTCGACGTGAGCAATGATGGCAATGTTGCGAATGGTGGTCTGTAGCATATTGTCGCTTTCTCGGGTCGCCCAATAACACGTTTGGCATTATAACCCGACGGGCAGGCGGGGCGGGGCGAGGAGGCTGGCGGGGCGACCGCGACAGGGCGGAGGCTACGGACACAGAAGCGGGCACAGGGGCCGGTCATACCGCCCGGTTTACGCCACAGATTGCGTGGTGGGACCCACCCGGCAGAAAAAACGACCGCTGAACCCGCCCAGGGGA
>JAISMZ010000186.1 GCA_031276475.1 Coriobacteriales bacterium | reverse complement strand
GGGGGGGGGGGCCCCCCGCCCCCGGGGGGGGGGGGGGGGGGGGGGGGGGGGTTTCCCTTGGCCGCCCCCCCGCCGCCCCCGCCGCAACCTCCCAGCGCATCGTGTCTGGACGCCGCAGCTCCTCGGCCAGGCCAGCGGGCAGCGCCAACCCCAAGGCAACCAGCCAGTCCGGCTCGCGGCGGCTTCTGTTCAAAAGCTGCTTGGGGCTGCCCGAGAAGACCAGCTGACCGGCCTCCAGTATCAGCACAGTGTCAGCCTCCAGCGCCTCGTCAAGGTCGTGGGTGATCTGGAGGATGCCGCAGCCGCGTTGTTGTTGCGCGGCGACGGCCGCGAGCACCTCGGCACGGGCGACGGCGTCAAGCATCGAGCTTGGCTCATCAAGAACGAGGAAGCGCGGACGCATCGCCAGGGCTCCGGCAATCACCAGTCGCTGCTTCTCACCGCCAGAAAGCGCATTGGGGTCGCGCTGCTCAAAGCCAGAAAGGCCAACGCCGCACAGTGCCTCGGCGACGCGCTGGTGTATCTCGTCGGCGGGCAGCCCGAGGTTCTGCGGCCCAAAGGCGACCTCCGAAAAAACCGTGGAGGCAACAATCTGCTGGTCGGGATCCTGCATCACCAAGGCAACCTTGCTGCGCAGTTCGCGCAGGACGGCTCCGACTGCGATTGCCGAGGCGTCATCCTCCACAGCTTTGGCAGCCGCAGCATCGCCCGCACCCGCAGCCGCAGCATCGCCCGCACCTGCAGCCGCAGCATCCGCAGCCACATCTGCCCTGAGCGTCACGCTACCCTCCGTGGGCAACAGCAGGGCATTGGCCAACCGCGCCACGGTAGACTTACCGGAACCGTTGGCTCCAAGCAAAGCAACGCGCCGCGCCGGCATGAGCATCAGGCTAACACGGTTCACGGCGGGCATCTGGCCAGCCGCATAAGAATAACTGACATTGGAGAAGCAAAGCATAGTACAATGGAACTATACCGGAACTGGCGGGCAAACGCGCCGTCTCCCCTTGTGGTGACGGCAGCCGGCAACAACCAGGCAAAACCCCAGCGGCGCCCAGGCAGAGATCTACCTGTCACCAGGCGCCACCAACAAGGACATACGCAGAAGAGGAGACACCCCATGCTCACTGCCCTGATACTGGGTTCATTCATCGTCATCGTCTGCATCGCAGCCTCTCAGCCGCTGCATCGCTTTGGCGTGCCGGCGCTGATCATGTTTCTGGTTCTTGGCCTGTTGGCGGGAAGTGTTGGACCTTGGGGGCCAATCCACTTTGACGATTATGAAGTTGCGGAGACCATCTGCTCGCTGGCATTGGTCTTTATCATCTTTTATGGCGGCTTTGGCACCAACTGGAAGACGGCCCGGCCGGTGGTGGCCGAGAGCGTACTGTACTCCACCCTCGGCGTGGTGATCACCGCCGGCGCGGTGACCCTCTTCGCGCACCTGGTCTTTGGCCTGGGATGGGCCGAAAGCTTTCTCATCGGATCGGTGGTCTCCTGCATCGACGCCGCCTCGATCTTCTCCATATTACGCTCTGAAAAACTCTCCCTGCGCTTTAATACCGCCTCGGTCTTAGAGATTGAAGGCGGCTGTAACGACCTGCCGGCCTACATGCTGACGGTGGTGGCAATTATCATCTTGCAGGGACAGAACGCCGACACGGTCTTTCTCACGGTGATCATCCAGCTGCTGGGCGGCGTGCTCGTTGGCGTGGCTATCGCCGTGGGCACGGTCTGGGTGCTGAAGAAAGTCGGGCAGCGGCTGCCCGAGGGCATGAACTTGCTTTTAGTGATAGCGGTATCTATCCTCTCCTATGCTCTGGCCTCGTACTTTGGCGGTAACGGCTACCTGGCCACCTATCTCTGCGGCATCATCCTCGGCAACGCCAAGATTCCCAAACGCGCGCATATCGTTACGCTTTTTGACTCCATCGACTGGCTGGCCCAGATCATGATCTTCTTCCTTTTGGGACTGATGGCCACTCCCGAGCGCCTACCGGCGATGATCCTGCCGGGGCTGGCGCTGACAGCTTTTCTGGTACTGGTTGCCCGACCATTGGCGACCTTTGCGATATTTCCGCTCTTCAAGCCCGGCGGCGTGCGCAACGACTGGCGCAAATGCCTGTTCATCTCCTGGGCGGGACTGCGCGGCGCAGCCTCCATCGTGTTTGTCTTTTTAGCCCTGGCCTCAGACGTGGTGCTGCAAAGCGACCTCTTCTCGATGATCCTGATAGTCGCCCTGCTTTCAATCTCCGTGCAAGGTACGCTGTTTGCCCCCGTCGCCCGCAAGCTGGATATGGTGGACGATACGTTGGACTACCAGCTCTCCTTTAATGACTTTCAGGAACAGAGCGCACATTCCTTTTTTCGGATTGCTGTGGAGGAGGACAGCGGTTGGGCCCACCGCGCGATTCGCGACATCCCCCTGGGCTCACACATTCTTATCGTGTTGATCAAACGCGGGGATACGACCATCGCGCCGCGCGGCGATACCGTCGTGTTACCCGGAGACGTGCTGGTACTTGCCGGCGAGCAGTACACGGGCGATGCGCATACCACGATTACCCAGATGCTGGTTGAAGCAAGCAACCCCTGGGTCGGGCACCAGATTAAAGACCTCCATCTGCCCGAGACGCGACTGATAGTCAGCATCGTGCGCGAAGATGGCACGGCGGTTACCCCCAAAGGCCGCGTGAAGATCTACCCGGAGGACACGCTGACTTTGTTCGATTGGGAGTAGCGAAGCGCAGCGGACGTATTGTTCAGAGAGACATCAGCACGCGGCCGCAATCACCTGCCTGCCCGAGCGGCGCCATAAGACTATCGCGCCGCCCTATCCAGCTTTGTCATAAGGTAGGAGGATATGGAGTTTGAGTCACCAAGGACATAGAGATGATTGATCGCGTCGTCGTGCCTCAGGATGTACTCATTAAGTGCATGGTCGCCCGTACCAGAAGCGCTGTTGACCAATACCAGGGTAGAGCCCAACAGGCCTGCCAGTGCACCTCCCGAAAGCGCATCGGGAAAATCGCTGCCTTTGGCGATGAGCGTATGATTATAACCCAATTCCGCAACCGTCCCTTCGTTAGCACTCAAGGACTCCTCAGCTATTAAAACGCTGGTATGGTAGCGATCTATCCCGGCCAGACGCACAACAGGCGCCGTTGCCGCTGCGGCAAGCTCGGATGCCACTGTAACCCGCGCGGAGCCGCCAATACCTGCTCCAGCTAACTGGGAGATCGCCAAATCGGGGATAGAATTCTCGTCTCCGAGGATATAGACCTTGCTAAAACGACCCCCGGCCACGGCACTGAGGGATTCCGCGCTCAGACCCGTAGAGGGATCGGCGAGGAACACCGCTGTGTGGGTGGCCCAGGCAAAAGGTGAAACCGAGAGGGCATCGGCAAAGTTATCGCCGCGGGTGATGATAGCGATATTGGACCAGTGTGCGTCCGTCCCCTGAGCGTCGGCTGGAATCTCAGCACCGCCGGGGATCCCGGCGCCTTCACGATAGATTTCCAATGCCGTGTCGTAACGGGTCGGGCCACCAAGGCGCTTGATACTTGCGCTGGGAGCCAGGGCCTGCACAGCATCGACGATCGGCTGGCCCAATGAACCTGCGGCATCACCCAACACGAATATCCTTGAAGGCGCTGCAGCACTGATCACTGCCGCAGCCTCAGGACTCAGAGAGTCGGTCTTTGTGATCACAATGGGGGCATCGTAGATACCTGCCAACCCAGAAGCCGCAAGCGCGTCGGGGTAATCTGTGCCTTTGGCCAAAATCAGCGTATCTGCCCGTCTCGTAACGGTGTTCTCAAGGAAAGTCTCCACAACGTCCTGCATGGTCTTGTAGCGGCTACCGCCGCCTCCAGCCAGGCGTACGGTCTGCTCGGACACAAATTGGTCGGTATAGTTCATCGTATACCAGTCCCAGTCGACTGTAGTGCCGTAAAAGACATTGAGGTCGAGGGCACTGTCGTAACCAGGCAGGTGGCCGGAGGAAGTGTACTGGTAGATATCACACTCCACGCCAGGCGTGATGCTTTGATCGTAGGCGTAAAAAGGCTGATGGTCAAACCAGTAGTTGGCGTTCCAGAGCAGGGTCTCCTCCTCGAGGCAAAGGCTGTCGAGGCTCTGTAGCCTGATGTAGTAGCTGGAGCAGTACAGCCCGCAGTTCACGCTGGTCAGGCTCTTGAACTCGCGCAGAAAGGAGCGCACCCACTCACGGCCGTTGTTCAGAGCGCCAGCCTCGTAGTCAAGAAACGGGATGGCACTGCCGATGTAGCTGCGGATGTGGTCAACAAAATAGCGAGCCTCGGCCACCGGATCGGTGGCTGGGTCAGCAAAGTGGTAGATGCCAAGCTTCTTGCCGCGTGCAAGGGCGCTGTCGGCCTGTTGGCTAAAATAGGGATTGGTGTACCAGGTGCCCTGGGTGGACTTGGCAATCATGAAGTCGTAGTCAACAAGATAACCGATGTTGGCCGGCTGCCAGGATGAGACATCAATGCCGTTCAGGCGGCTGGCGTTACCGTATCCGAGCGGCCGCTCAGCAAAGCTCGTCGGGCCGTCGGCAGCCTGCAGGGCCTGCGCCGTCTGCGCTTTAGAAGCTTCGGAGCTGCCAGGCCCTCCAGGAGCAGAGGTCTGCGCAAAAGCTGTAGCCGGAACAAGGCCAAACGCCAAGAGCAGGCAAAGTGTGATGATAAAAGACAGCCGTCGTTTTGATGATGCGGTGTTCATGGATATACCTGTTTCGCTTCTCCGTTACTGCATTGATTGTTCAACAGCATATCATATCCGCAGTGGCAATGACAGTCATAGCTGCTGGATGGACGCGCGTATCGTCTCAACCAGAGGGTCAGACAAAGTGTCGCGGCTGCCCAGGATAAAGGCGCGACCGATAGAGCCGCTGTGGGGTTTGAGATAGTCACCTATCGCGTGATACCCGGAATCGCCGCTGTCTGCCAGGAGCAAGACATTGCCGGTCTTACCCCCCAGAACACCGCCCGAGAGGGCGTCATAGGGCTTGGTACCCGTGGTGACAATCGGGCTGCTGATGCTGATCTGGCCCGGCAGCGTGGCAACGGAGTAAGCGGCTACCTGCACCGAAGTCTGATAACGATCGGCGCCCTCCAAACGACGAAGGTTTAAGCCCGACAACTGCACCTCCACCGCTTGGGGTACCGAGTTAGAGCCGCCCAGCAGCACGACCTCGGTAAACCCACCGGCGCGGATGGCCTCAACCGCAAGAGCGGGCAGCCCAGAGCCTGTGCTGGCCAGAAAGATTGGGAACTTGCCGGCATAGCTGAGGGGCGAGACGGAAAGCGCGTCAGGGAACTTCTCGCCGCAGGCGACAATCGCCGTTTTGCCCCAGGTGCCAATCTCTGCGCCCTCTCGATAGATCTGCAACGCCGTAAGATAGCGGTCGCTGCCGGCGAGGCGCTTTAAAGTCACGCCGGGAAACTCACTGTTCAGTTGGTTTTCAACCGCATATGAGATGGTATCGTCAGAGCCCAACAGATATATTTTCTTTGGCTGAAGCCGTGCGATCATCTGGTGTGCCTGGCTGGAAAGCGCATTCGGAGCCGTCGTGACGATAGGCGCCGAGGTGACGCCCGCCAACCCCGCCGCAGCCAAAGCGTCGGGGAACTTCTCGCCCGTTGACAGGATCACGACATCGGTATCAGCGGCACTGAAGCCCTGATTATTAACCGCGACCATGGTGTCATAACGGGTGGAGCCCTCCAGGCGCGCCGCAGGGGTCACTGGGGGCTTGGTTACGGTGAGGGTGCCGGGGTTTAGAGTGACATTCGTATAGTAGGCCGTGACGTCGATCGTCCGGCTGGCGTCCGCATAGAGAATGTAGCGCGCAACGGTGCTGAGCGAGCTGCCAATGGCGGTCTGAGAACCCTGAAGCCAGGCAACTGCGGAGGTCACACCGGGAGGATAGCTGGCGCTGCAAGAGCTTGCGGTAAGCGCCCGGCCATCGTAAGGTTTGGTGACGCTGCCAGCCGTCAAGGTCACTGGCACTGCGCTGTTATAAGGATCAAGGACAACGCGAGAGAAGGCGAAGGCAGCAGACCCATTAAGCGTATTGCTGATCTTGCAATAAAAGTAGCGACGGGTATTATTATTAGGAGGTTGGTAGTATGCCCTGGTGGCACCGGATATCGCAGTGGCTGAATCCAAGGCTCCATCGGCCAGGTAGCTCTCGCTGCTGTACCACTGGTAGCTGAGGTTGCCCCCCTCGGCCTTAATCGTAAAAGCGTTTCTGAGAGTGACATCAAAAGTGGGAGAATAGCAGCCAGGATAGTATTTTTCCGTCTGGGGACTAGCTGGAGTCGGTGCAGTAGGCTCAGCGCCCGGCTGTGGAGAACCTCCACCTGCCGCTTCTAGAACGGCCTCAGCGGCATCAACAACGCCCCAACCATAGTAATCATCTCTTCCGGGCGTGTCTAGCGGATCATTACTGAGTTGGTCGCGCGCAGTGCCGTAAAGGATTTGCTTAGCTTGATCAACCGTAAGATCCGGATTGGCCGCAAAAAGCATGGCCGCGATACCGGCAACCACGGGAGAGGCCATGGAGGTGCCATGCATATAGCCACCAGAAGAATCACCGGCGCGCGTAGTGCTGAAAATAGTGTTTGACTCCGGCCAGACCGATTGTTTATAAAAGCCGCCCGGCGCCGCAATATCCTTATGCGCATTATGATCGCTGAACGATGAACGCTTAAAATCAGAATCTATACTGGTAACCGATATGACCTCGTCCCAATCGCTGGGATAACTGATAGCGGATGTGTTGTCATTTCCAGCAGCACAGACGCAGAGGATGCCGTTATCATAGGCTTGCCTGATCTTATCATGAAGGTCGTGATCTACACCATCGCTCGCATAGCCCCCGAGACTTATGTTCACAACCCTGATATTGTATGCAGTTTTATTGTTAATGATATAGTCAAGAGCCGAACGTATGGTAAGTGTAGATATAATGAGCTTACCCTCAGATAAATAAGATACGTTAATGGGTAGAATATTTGCATTGTAAGAAACTCCCGCACCAAGGAGGTTATTGTTCGCCTCCGCAGCAACGATGCCAGCAACGTGAGTGCCATGGCCCCAAACATCGCCACCCTGACTAATCTGATTTTTTGAAACCGACTCTGAGAGAAGCTGCTTTCGATAAGCATCCCAGGCCAGATTTTGAAGAATAGTATTGTCAAGGTCATCATGGGTCAATCGCGCGCCAGTATCGATAACAGCGACGGTCACCTCTCCTTCAGTTTTTTGGACATCCCAGGCATCGTAGGCATTAACCGCATCCAGCCACCATTTGCGGTCAGGAATTGAGAAATTGGGATCATTCACCGTAGCCAAAGGCGAGACCCCCTGCAGCTGCTGCGCCCCCTCAGCCGACTCATCCTCCAGCAACCGATAAAGGAAATTCGGCTGCGCATAGGCAACCTCATCGCTGTTCGCGGCGGCCAATAAGGCATCGGCGACCGAGACGTCGGCCGGCAACTCAACCACTGCGGTGGGCTGCTCATCGGTCTCATCGTCTATCAGCTCTACAACGGCGCCCTCCGTCTCAGAGATCTCGTCGATCTCCTCCTCAACCGCCTCCACCTCGTTGGCAACGGCGTCATCACTCTTAAGCACGACGATTATCTCGCCAGCAGCAAAGGCCTCGGGGTTATCCGGCACGTCGGAGGCAGCCCCGGCCTGCACGGCCTCCTCCAAAGTGGTAAATTCGCCTTCTACCTGAGATTTGCCCTCCTCAACAGCCCCGCCAATCGTCCCCGAAGTCGTCGCCTGCGCATCCCCGCCCGGTTCGCTACTGGTCTGAATCTCAGTGCTGCCCGGCAGCGCCTGAGCGTCAGAAGGGGATTCGCTGGCAAAGGCTGCCGGCGAGAACATGCTCAGGCTGAGGGCAACCGCAAGCAGAATGCCTATCATTTTATTTCTGGCTGAATTACGCACCTGTAAGCCTCCCGTACCATTGTGTCCTGGTATTATTTCTGATAGTGCCTATTATACAGAGTTTTTTGTTTTTGGGTAGTGCCGTTCATCGCGATGAACGGCATATCGCTTTATCGGCTAAAATAACTGTTGCACCGCTCCCAGCCAATCTAACACCAGAAAGGCCCCCATGACAGCAAGTCCTTCGCCTGATCCAACAGATTGCCTCCCTGCGGCCATCCACGGCCATTGCGTGCTCCTTTCAGGCGGCGGCGGTCTGCGCCTCTGGCCGCTCTCGCGCCGGGACTATCCCAAACAGTTCCTGGCCCTGGACGGCGGGGAGTCGCTTTTTAGCAAGGCGATCCGCCGCAACCTGGGCCTGTTTGACGCCTTCACGGTGATCACCAACGAATCGTATCGCTTCATCGTGCTCAACGAGCTGGAACGGGTACCCGAGCTGAACGGGACCAACGCTCCTGGCGAGCCCGGTACGTGTTCGTTAATCCTGGAGCCAATGGCAAAGAACACCACGACCGCCATCGCCATCGCCGCCTTGCGATCGGCACCCGACGAGATTATGTTGGTTGCCCCAACCGATGCTCTGATAAGCGGCGAGATGGAGTACCACGCGGCACTCACCGAGGCCAAAGACCTTGCCCTTGCAGGTTTCATCGTCACCTTTGGCATTAAGCCGAACTCGCCTCGCACGGGATACGGCTACATCAGACATCAGGGCAACGACGTCATCCGATTTGTGGAGAAGCCCGATGCGGCCACCGCTCGGGACTATCTTGAACAGGGCGAATATCTCTGGAACAGCGGCATGTTCATGTTTCGCGCATCCACGATGCTCGCTGAACTGGCAGAGCACTGCGGGGATCTGCTCGCGGCCTGTCGGGATCTGCTCGCCGCCAGCCAGATGATCGCAGGGCAAAACCTTCTGCTGCTCGACGCGAACAAGATGGCCCCGCTACCCGCCGTGAGCATAGACTACGCGCTGATTGAGAAATCCCGCAAAATCAAGGTCGTGCCCGCAGCGTTTGCCTGGAGCGATGTGGGCGGTTTGGAAGCCTTTGCCGAGATGTCCGCTGCCGACTCCTGTGGCAACCGCTCATCAGGCGACAACAACATCTTCTCCGACTGCCAAAACACCAGTATCATCAACCGCGACGACGGCAGCCTGGTGGTCGCTCAGGGCCTGAGCGATGTGATCATCGCCACTACCGACAATGCCGTCTACGTCTCCAAACGCGACAGCTCGGCAAAGATCAAGGATATCATCGCCGCAGAGGCCGGCGGGCAGAAACGGTTTTTTGACGAAGGCACTCGTGTCTATCGCCCCTGGGGGTATTATCAGGTACTTGACGAGGCGCCCGGATACAAAGTGAAGCTGATCACCGTCCTGCCCGATAAAAGTCTCTCTTTGCAGCGTCACTTTCATCGCAGCGAACACTGGGTTGTCGTCAGAGGTGTTGCCACCATTACCAAGGCCAAAAAAACCGAGGAGCTCCAACCCAATCAGAGCAGCTACATCCCCATAGGCGTCGTCCCTCGGCTGC
>JAISMZ010000087.1 GCA_031276475.1 Coriobacteriales bacterium | reverse complement strand
CAAGCATTCATTGCCAACAACATCGCCCCCAGGAACACAAAAGAACCGTCCCTCTGTGTCGTCCATTGCCAACAACATCGCCCCCAGGAACACAAAAGAACCGTCCCTCTGTGTCGTCTCCGTCCCTCTGTGTCGTCCCCCCGTAACATCCCAACAAAACAGGGCCAGAGGCCCTGTCCCCATGGCTCTTTTCATGGCCCTTTTATGTCCCGCGTCCTCGAGCCGTTGCCCTATACTGTCAACATTGTCGTAGACGCGGCAGCTGAATAGGAAAGCCGGCATGCTCCAACTGCTTAACATCCAGACGACTCCCACGGCGCTTGTCGCACGGCTGCGAATGCCTGCGGACTGGCGGGTTTTAAGCGCGCAGCAGGCCGAAGCGCTGCTCTGCCAGTTGCCCACGCTGGCCGAGCATGCCTGCAAGAGTGGGGGAGCGACGCGTTTTGGCGAGCGCATCGTGGGCGCGCTGCTGCCACATGCGGTGGAGCACGTGGCGATCGACCTGCTGGTGCGCCGCTTTCCCGGGGCGGGCGCGATCAGCGGCAACAGCGTCCGCCTGAACAACACCGAGATGCAGGTGCGAATCTCGCGCTGCAGCTCCGTCGCCCCCCAAGCCGTTGCCCGCGCCCTGCGCGACGCCGTTCAGATGGTAAACGACCTGCGCGCACCCTGTCACAGCAGCTCTAACATCCCGTAGACTATATCGACAACCGTTTCCAGAATATCCGCCGGAGCCTTTTCTATAAACTCAGCGTGCCGTGCCTGCAGGTCCTGAATGCGAGCCTGATCGCAGAGAACAACACCCTGTGTGATTGTCCTGCCATCCAGTTTGGGCTGCAGCGAAAGTCCTTTGTCAGTATTTGAGATTGGGCAGACGAACGCCCTCGTGTTAAGCAGGGCGTTTGCCGTCCTGTTGCTGATGATCAAAGCTGGCCTTCTACCGGCCTGCTCGTGTCCTGCCTGTGGTGAGAAATCAAGCCAGATGATATCCCCCTGTGCCGCAAGGTATTTTTCTGTCACCAAAACACCTCTTGGCCAACAGAGGTCTCGTCCCACTCTTTGGCATTGGCATAATCAGCGGCCGTCTCGCCGCTTGCAGCCAGACGTTGGGCAAGTGTTATGTGTTCGGGCCTCTCAACTTTTCTGATTATTATGTCGCCGCCCTCAATCAACAGCCTGATTCTGTCGCTCGGCCCGATGCCAGCCGACTCCAGGAGTGGCTTTGGTATCCTGACGGCGCTGCTGTTTCCCCACTTTTGGATGGTAGTCTGCACAGGCATCTCCTTGCGTAGTTTATACAATGTAGACACTATAAGGCTGTTGGTCGCAGATGTCAACGTATCAGCAAAAAGGGCCAGCGCGGTCACCCTCGCCACCTGCGCCTGCTAAAAGCCGCTGCGCTGTTAGGGGCACCATTGAGGGCAGACAAATGCGGCGGGGAACGGTAGAGTAGCAGAAGCGGAAAAGGCTTCGGAACCCCAGAGCGGCGCTGGCGTGCGCTCCCCACCGCAAAACGGCCCCATCGAGGAGGCGTTGCAGTTCGCCACGCAGCAACAAGAAGGACCCAGGATGACAGCCAAACTGCCCGGCCTGATACAGTTTGACGAATGGCGCGCGTTGTACGCATCGCGTGTTGAGACGATGCGCACCAGCGCCGTGCGCGATCTGTTTGCCGCGGCTTCGCGCTCCGACATCATCTCGCTTTCCGGCGGGATGCCCGACATCGCGCGGCTGCCGCTGGACGAGGTCAGCCAGGTGGCGGCGCGAGCGATTACCGAGGAAGGCGTGGCCGGGCTGCAATATGGCAACACCACGGGCCGCGAGCAGACCAAGCAGGTGGTCTGTGAGCTGATGCGCGACTTTAACATCGAGGTTGTACCCGCTGACGTAACCATCACAACGGGCGCGCAGCAGGCGCTCGACCTGCTCGGCAAGTGCTTCATCAATCAGGGCGACGTGATAATCACCGAGGGCCCCACCTACCTTGGCGCGCTGCAGGCGTTTTCGGCCTATCAGCCCAGCATTCAGACCATTCCCTTTGACGAGCAGGGCATGCGCACCGACCTGCTGGCCGCCGAGCTCAAGCGCCTTGGCCCGGGCGGCGCCAAATTCATCTACACCATCCCAACCTTTCAAAATCCCGGCGGCGTAACGATGTCGCTTGCGCGTCGTCGCGAGCTTTTGGCATTGGCGCGGGAGTACAATATTTTAGTTGTGGAGGATGACCCCTACGGCCGCCTGCGCTACGAGGGCGAGGCCGTGCCCTGCCTGCGCGAGTTGGACGCCGAGGTGGTATATCTGGGTACCGTCTCAAAAGTCTTTGCTCCCGGCCTGCGCACGGGCTGGATCATCGCCCCGCATCCAATCCTGAACAAGGTGAACATGGTCAAACAGGGCACCGACCTTTGCGGCTCGGCCCTGAACCAGGTGATCGTCGAGCATTATTTTAACGATACGCCCTGGCGCGAGACGCTGGACAGCATCAGCCTGCGTTACCGCGCCCGCCGCGCCGCGATGCTGGAGGCACTGGAGGAGTTCTTTCCGCCCGAGGCCAGCTGGACGCGACCGAGCGGCGGCTTTTTTGTCTGGGTGACACTGCCCGACTTCATGGATACTGGCCAGATGCTCTCGGTTGCTTTGGAGAAGGGTGTGACCTTTGTGCCCGGCGACGGCTGTTATCCGGCAGGCAGCGGGCTGGGCCGCAACGCCATGCGCATCGCCTTTTGCTATGAGGAGCCCGAGGCCATTCGCGAGGCCATCCGTCGTCTGGCCGCCGTGATAGAAGACCGCCTGGCGCTGTACCGGGCCTTCATTCAGGCAGGGGCGTTTCCGGCGGCGACCGCCCCTGCCGCGACCACAACCGACCAGAAAAGCAGGTAGCTAAATGGACAAGCAACTGCGCATAGCCGTTCTGATGGGCGGAACCTCCTTCGAGCGGGACTTCTCGCTGGCGTCTGGCCGCAATATCGTCAGGGCTCTGGAAGCCGCCGGCCATACGGTGCTGCCGCTGGACACCTCGCCGGCTCTCGTGCCCATTTTGCGCGAGCAAAGGCCCGATGTTGTCTACAGCGCCCTGCATGGCAGTAACGGCGAGGACGGCACCATCCAGTCGCTGCTGGAATATCTGCACATTCCCTACGTCGGTCAGCGTCCGAGCGTCTGTCGTCTGGCCTGGACCAAGGCCGTGCTGCCACACGTCGTCTTGAGTCATAGGCGGGCCGCGGCCGGGGGCGCCCTTGCGGGAGCAGCTCCCGGCAGCGCCGCGCCGGACGGCCCCGCCTCTTGGCCGGAGTACCTGGCGCTCAACGCCGCCAGCTTTAAGGATATGGGCGCCGCCACGGCGCTGGATTTGGTGCCGCAGTGGTTCGCCGCTGGCTATCCGCTGGCGGTCAAGCCGATGCGTGGCGGTTCGGCGATGGGCGTTGCTCGCGTAGACGACGAGGGCCAGCTGGCGGCCGCGCTGCTCGACGCGCTTTCCTTTGACGACGAAGTGTTCATTGAGGAGTGGATAGAAGGTGTTGAGATGGCCGTTGCCGTCGTTGGCTCAGGCGAGACGGCCCGCGCCCTGCCACCGGTGGAGATCGTCCCGCGCGAGGGCTTCTTCTCCACCCAGGCCCGGCTCGATGCCGACTTGGTGGAGTACTTCTGTCCGCCGCGCCCGCTGAGCTTTGGTGTCGCCCCCGCCGCCGCCGACGGCACCGCCGCGCCCGCCACAGCTCCCGCCAGCCCCGCCGCCCCCGCGCCCGCCGACGGCACCCCCACCCTCGCCGACGCGGCCGCCCTCGTCCCCGCTTCGCCCGAGACGAGCTTGCAGGCGGTGCCCGACGCAGCAGCTGCCTTGGAGCAGGTCACCGCTGCCGCCCTGGAGGTGCACCGGGCCTTTGGCTGCCGCGACCTCAGCCGCGTCGATCTGATCTGGGACGGCGAGAGGCCCCGGGTCTTAGAGATTAACACCTCGCCCGGCATGACCGAGTACTCGCTGGTGCCCATAGCCGCCAGCGCCGCGCAACTGCCCCTGCCGGAGCTCTTAGAAGAGCTGCTGCTCGGCGCTTTGGAGCGCTGAAGCGGCGCCGGAAAGGTGACGGAGCGTCTCGGTGCTCCGGCTTGTAAGGAGACTGCTTTGGAGACATTCAATCTTTCCGACGTCACGGACGCGGAGCTTTTACAGAGTGACCGACTTGCTCGCGATGCGTGCGTCAATCTTGACGACTGCTATCAGTGCGGCAAGTGTACGGCGGGCTGCCCGATGGTTCACGAGATGGATCTCGTGCCCCGACAGCTGATCCGAATGCTGCAACTCGGGCTTACGAAGAGGGCACTGAGTGCCAAGACTCCCTGGATCTGTGCGAACTGCATGGTCTGCTCGGCGCGCTGCCCCCAAGGCGTCGACATTGCAGCTATTATGCTAGCTGTAAGGCGAACAGCCAAGAAGCAGGGCCTGCAGCCCGTGCGCGAAGCAGACCTCTTTGATGACGCCTTTGTAGCCAATATTCGCAGCTTTGGCAAATCGAACGAGGCCATACTGGCCGCCAAATACAATCTGCTTTCGAGCCATCTGACGCAAGATCTGCTGAACGCCCCCCGAATGGCGGCGCGAGGCATGATCGGGCCAAAGATTCACAGCGTAAAGGACAGGGCGGCCGTGCGCCGTCTGGTGGACAGGGCTCTGGCAGACGAGGGCGACAGAGAGGGTGACCAGGGGGACGCTTCCGTTTTGTTGCATCCGTCCGCCGCCGCAGCTGGCGCCGCGACCACCAGTCCAGGTGGTGATCTGCGATGAGATACGCTTACTTTCCCGGCTGCTCGGCGTCGGCGACGGGCGTGGCGTTCACGCTTTCTGCCAACTACGTGGGCAACCGCATCGGCCTGGAGTTGGTTGAGATACCGGACTGGTGCTGCTGCGGCACCTCGGCGGCTCTCGTTACCAATGCCGATCTGGCGCTTGCCCTGCCGGCGCGCTCGCTGGCGCTTGCGGAGCGGATGGATCCTGCGCTGGACGTGGCCACCCCCTGCGCTGGCTGTTACAGCTCGCTTGCGGCTGCGGTTCATCACGCCCGCCAAAGCGAGGCGAACCGTGCGCATGTTGAGGAGCTGATCGAGATGCCCTATGCGGCTACCGCCGATGTCTTCAGCTTCCTTGAGGTCATGGCCCAGCCTGAAAGCCGCGAGGCGATTGCCGCTGCGCTCACCACGAGCCTGAACGGCCTGAAGGTGGCGAGCTACTACGGCTGCGCGCTCGTGCGCCCGCAGAGAATCGCCCACTTTGACGACGCTGAGGATCCGCAGAGCATGGACGACCTGATGCGATTGGCGGGCGCCGAGCCGGTTGAGTGGTCGTTTAAGGTTGAGTGTTGCGGCGCCTCCCATCAGATCAGCGAGCCCAGGGCTGCTCGGCAACTCATCGAGCGGATCTTTGAGGACGCCGCCGCCAACGGTGCCGAGGCCATCGCGACCGCCTGCCCACTCTGCATGCTCAACCTCGATATGCGCGAAGCGGAGATCAATAAGGCGCGCGCGGCGGCGGGCAAGGCCGCGTTCAGCATCCCGATCTACTACTTTACCGAGCTGTTGGGGACGGCCCTGGGTGGCTCGGCAAAGCAGCTCGGCATCGACCGGCATTTCTGGCCGGCGGCATCGACCGTCGCCATGCCCCGCAGGGAGGTGAGCGCGCGATGAGCCGGATAGGGGTCTTTATCTGCCATTGCGGTTCTAACATTGCGGGAACCGTTGACGTGGAGCGCGTCGCCGAGGCAGCTCGTGCCCTGCCCAATGTCGTGCTTGCCGATACGAACAAATACACCTGCTCCGACCCGGGCCAGCAAGCCATCAAAGACGCCATCGCCGAGGATCAGCTGGATCGCATCGTGATCGCCTCCTGCTCGCCGCGGATGCATGAGTTGACCTTTCGCAAGATGCTTGGCGACACGGCCCTGAACCCCTATATGTTAGAGATCGCAAATATTCGCGAGCAGTGCTCCTGGGTTCATCGCGACAAGAGCGACGGCACGGCCAAGGCCATCGACCTGGTAAAGATGGCCGTTGCAAAGGTTGACCGCAATGCGCCACTGTTCACTACTACCATTCCCGTGAATAAACGGGCGCTGGTTATCGGCGGCGGCATCGCCGGCATGCAGGCCGCGCTGGACATAGCCGACGCCGGCTATCCGGTGACGCTGGTGGAGCGCGAGCCGTCACTGGGGGGCAAGATGGTGATGTTGGACAAGACTTTTCCGACGATGGACTGTTCGGCCTGCATCTGCACGCCCAAAATGGCTGACGTTGGTGCGCACCCGCTGATAACCGTTAAAACGCTCGCCGAAGTGGAGAAGGTCGGCGGCTACGTGGGCAATTTTGAGGTCACCATCCGCGAGAAGGCAAAGTACGTCGATTACGCCAGCTGCACCGGTTGCGGGCTGTGCGAGACAAAGTGTCCCACCAAGGTGACCAGCGAATTTGACCAGGGGT
>JAISMZ010000080.1 GCA_031276475.1 Coriobacteriales bacterium | reverse complement strand
CAAGACGACCGGCCACGGTCTGCGGGTGCGTCATCGGCTCAACCGCGCCGATGATGATGACGTCCTCATCGTAATCTATTTTGGTAACCCTATCTGTCATCCTCGTGCCTGCTACGTTGCTGTCTGATTTGTCACGGGGTTTCATTATACTGCATATTCAAGCAAATACAAAGCGGCGTTGGTAACTGCTGCTACCTCCTGTCAACGCTCAAGGCTAAAGCCCGTCGCTATCCTGTGCGCTCTTAGCAGCCTGCATCCGCCATAAGCTGAGATCTGCCGCGGCCTACGTGCGACATCCGTCTGCGTCCACGCCTTGCCGCCGCCTCACCCCAGCCGCACCACACCACGCCACCTCAGCGCAGGCGCGGTGCGCGGCGGGCGCGCCACGCCGCAGCCGCGCCTTGTCGCCTCACCCGTGCAAACTCTCCTTGATCCGACGCACGGCTTCCAACAGTTGTTCGTCGGGCGTGGTCAGCGAGATGCGGATGTAGCCCTCGCCGTCCGGGCCATAGCCGCTGCCGGGTGTGACTACCACGTGGGCCTCACTCAACAGTTTCTCGGTGAACTCCACGGAGCTGTAGCCGTCGGGCACGCGAGCCCAGACGTAAATGGTGGCCTTGGGCGGCTCACAGGACAGACCGATCGCCCACAGGGCGTCTATCACCAGGTCGCGGCGGCGCTGGTAAAGCGCGGACATCTTGGCAATGCAGTCCTGCGGGCCGCTGAGAGCGGCGATGGCGGCATCCTGGATCGCTGTAAATTGTCCCGAATCTAAGTTATTCTTAACAGTACCCAACGCTTGGATCGCCGTCTCATTGCCGACGGCAAAACCGATCCGCCAGCCCGTCATGTTGTAACTCTTGGAAAGCGAGAACATCTCGACAGCGACCTCGCGCGCGCCCGGCCGTTCGAGGATGGAGGGCGCCCGATAGCCGTCAAAGGAGATCTCCGAATAGGCGTTATCATGCACCAGCAGCAGATCATTGGCGTGGCAAAACGCGATCGCCTGGTCAAAATACTCCGGCGTGGCCACCGCCCCCGTAGGATTGTTCGGGTAACCGAGAAAGAGGATCCGCGCGCGGCTGAGCACCTCCGCGGGAACCTCGTCAAAGCTGGCCAACCAGCCATTTTGTGCCGACATTGGCAAAAAATGACTGTGGGCGTGCATCAACGTCGCACCGCCGGAATACACCGGATAGCCGATGGAAGGTGCCAGCACGTAGTCGCCGGGGTTGACAAAGGCGGTGTGAATATGAGCGATGCCCTCCTTGCTGCCAATCAACGCCAGGGCCTCACGGCGCGCATCGAGTTCAACGCCAAAGCGCTGCCGCATCCAATCGCAGGCCGCCGTACGAAAGGCGAGAGATCCGGCATAGTCGGGATAGCGGTGGTTGTCCGGGTTGCGAATCGCCTCGGCCATGGCCTCCACGATGTGTGGCGGCGTGGGCAGATCCGGATCCCCAATGCCCAGCGAGATGATCTCCACGCCCTGGGCCCGCAAAGCGTCGCGCTTGGCGTCAATCTGAGCAAACAGATAGGGCGGTAAATGGTCAAGATTGCGTGCAGTCTTCATAGCACAATTGTCCCTTCAAAGACGGTGGTGGCCGGACCGGTCATCAAAACGTGGTCATCTTTCTCGCGCCAATAGATCTGGAGAACCCCGCCCGGCAAGGCGATTTCTACCCTTCTCCCGCACCTGCCGGTGAGCACGCCGGCCACCGCCGTCGCGCAGGCACCGGTGCCGCAGGCCAAAGTCTCTCCAACGCCGCGCTCAAAGACCCGCATCGTCAACCTTTCCGGACCGGTCAGTGCGGCAAACTCCGCGTTCACTTTTTCCGGAAACAGCTCGCGGCGCTGCTCGAGCCAGGCACCAACGCCCTCCAGAGCAAACCCCGCCGGGTTGGCAGCAAACTCCTCAGAGAAGATGACCGCATGCGGATTACCCATATTTACACAGCTCAGCGCCAGGTCGCCAAAAGGGGTAGGCACGTCCTGCTCCAAAACCGCCCCTCTGGCACTGTTCGCAGACAACGTGGTGGGAATCTGCTCGGGAGCGAGCAGCGGCTGGCCCATATCCACCGTCGCCTCGCTGAGCTTGCCGTCAGCGTCGGTGCGAAAGCTGATCGTCCGCCTGCCCGCCAGGGTGTCGGCAATGAAGCTGCCTGCGCGACCCCCTTCCAGGTTCGCCGCGACGTAACCGCCGTCTACGAGAAACTTGGCAAAACAGCGCACGCCGTTGCCGCACATCTCGGCCAGGCTGCCGTCGGCATTGAGGTAGTGCATGTAGGCCGCGCAGCTGGCATGCTGGGACGGACGGACGAGGATCACCCCGTCTGCGCCAATGCCAAAATGACGATCACAAAGCCGGGCCACCTGCTCAGCGGTCAACTCCAACCCGCTTGAGAGGTCGTCTACCATGATGAAGTCGTTGCCGGCTCCGTGCATTTTTATGAAGTCGAGTTGCATCAGCCTATTTTAACAGTAGCTGGATGGTCTTGCCAGGATGGGGCGGGCGATCCGCGCAAACAACCGTTGACGAGCGGACAGCACAGGTGAACTCGGCCTGCGTTCACCCGTGCGAGAAAGTATCCTTTTGACGGGCGCGCTGGCGTTTGGCATAGATCTGCTCGGCATAGTCCGCGCCACCGATTTGGCCGATGGCGTCGGCACGGCAGTGCTGGCAGTGGCGAAAGACGGTGATATGCTGCTCGGCGGCGCTGCGAGCCGCATCGATCTGGGCACAATTGGGGGCGGGCAGATGGGCCATCTTGGCGTTGGGAATCAGCGGAATGATGTTGTACAACCCAGCTCCGGCCTCTTTTACGGCGGCTGCAATATCACCGATGTAGTGCTCGTTTATCCCCGGAACGAGGACGGTATTAACCTTTATCAGGACGTTGCGCTCAGCGGCGGCGCGGATGCCGGCCAGCTGGTTGGCAATCAGAATCTCGGCGGCCGGTACGCCACGGTAGAGTTTTCCGTGATAGACGATGTGGGCGTTGATCTCAGCCAGCCGCTGAGGATCGATGTCGTTGACGGTTACCGTTAACGTGTCGATGCCGACCTCCACAAGCTCGTCGAT
This sequence comes from Coriobacteriales bacterium, assembly GCA_031276475.1. Lineage (GTDB taxonomy): Bacteria > Actinomycetota > Coriobacteriia > Coriobacteriales > UBA8131 > JAISMZ01. The sequence goes on along the minus strand of JAISMZ010000080.1, from coordinate 1,110 downwards.
ACGCTCGGCAAGCAGCAGACCGTTGGTGGACATGCAGCGCAGCAGCTGCGGGAAGCGTTCGCGAACGATGCGGAAGGTCTCAAAGGCCGTAGAGGTGGCCAGCGTATCGCCCGGGCCAGCGATGCCAATGACACTGATCTCGGGGCAAAGTGCCAGCGATTCCTCAACGATCTCTACTGCCTCCGCAGGACTCAGTACCTCAGAGGTAACCCCGGGACGCTGCTCGCCCTTGTTGATCGAGCGCTCGCAGAAGCGACAACCGATGTTGCAGCCGGGAGAAACCGGCAAATGGATGCGACCTTTCTTGTTCGGCTTGCCGAGGGCAAAGCAGGGATGGCGAGCGGAGATATGCTCCAGTGCAGGCGAAAGCGTGGCAGGAGTCGCGGCGGGGGTCGCAAAAGACGCAGCTGCGGGCGCACAGGAAGAGGCAGGGAAAGCCCCGGCCGACAAAACCGATTCCGCCTCGATTAAGGTTACTTCTTTAAGAATACTCATCATTCCTCCAGATTCTCTTTGCTTGCGTTAGGCCGAGCTTGGAGTTATCGTCTCCATGATGCCCGGCCATTGTTTCCAACAGGCTAACAACAGGTGAATTCAGGTGCAGCCCCAGACAGATACCTTTCTGAGAAACATCGCTTACGCATAGGTCGCCAAAACGATGTCGTAGATGTCCTCGATGACCCGCAGGCCGCCGCTGTAGCCGGCGTAGTTACTGGTCAGCACCAGACGATAGGGGCAGGGCGCGGCAGCGGGCAGGTAGTCGCAGTCCAGGTCGCGGGCCAGCTCCTTGTCCCAACCGCTACCGATGATCAGACCGCGACCAGCGTGACCGTCACCGTTAATGCTCGCGCCAGCGCCAAAGCGTCCGGCGGCGACTATCTTGTTGCGGCCAGAAGCAGCAGGCGCGGCCGGGGCGGCCGGGGCGGCGGATACCGCGGAGGCCGGGGCAGGAGCAGTGGCAGGCGCCCCGTCCTGCTCCACAACTGAAGCCGCGACCTCAGCTGGCGCCTCAGCTGAACCGGCTGCCGCCGCGGCCGCCACCTCAGGCGCCACCAGCGAGCGCTCGGGTACGCCGTAGAGCTCCCGCAGCGTGCGCTGGGCGGCGCCGGC
>JAISMZ010000025.1 GCA_031276475.1 Coriobacteriales bacterium | reverse complement strand
ACAGGATGGCGTGGGCGGCAGCGGTGCGGCTGGCGGCACGAGCGACAGCGGCAGCAGCGGCGACAGCAGCAGCGCGGGCACGGCTGGCGGCGACAGCAGCGCGGGCACCGCAGGCGGTGACAGCGGCAGCGCGGGCACGGCTGGCGGCGACAGCAGCGCGGGCCTCTGATCGCCGCGCGTGCCGGGCTTACCTGCTCTGATAAACGGGCGCTGCCCCACCGGGTGATTGATCGCCACGCGCGCCGGGCTTGTCCCGCACTCCTCCAAACCAAAAAACACCCGTATCTGGTACAATACTTCTTTCAGTCAGTCAGATAAACAGCAAAACCTGTAAGGAGACCACGTTTTGGCGTTGCATAGTAGCGGACAGCGTGAGCCGCGAAGATCCCGGTCGGCCACGTCCACTGACTCATCCACCAATACAGCTTCCGGCTCATCCACGGTGCCTTTCAGCCGTTTTGGTACAGCTTTAGATTCACCCACAGCCTCATCCGACGATTCAGCTGGTAAAAAGAGATCCTGGAGCACCCGCAAGAAGCTGGTCGTCAGCCTGGCGGCGGCTCTAACAGCGATGGTGGCTATCATCGCCATCGCTGTGGCACTTTACGTCTCTAACCTCGACAACACCATTCGGATCGATGACCAGGAACGTCTGAATGCCCTGGAGTCGGTGTTAACAACTCCGGCGACCAACAACGAGCCGTATTACGTGCTGCTTCTGGGCTCGGACAGCCGCGATGCCGCGGACTCCTATGCGGGGCTCTCAGACACTATTATGATAGTAAGAGTCGATCCGGGAACGCCGCAGCTCTCGGTACTCTCAATACCGCGCGACACCGAGATAAGCTACGGCGACTACGGCAACATCAAGATCAACGCGGCCTTTACCTATGAGCAGGAGGCCGGAGCGGTAAAGGCGGTGCAGCAGCTTTGCGGCGTGCAGCTCGCTCACTTTGTCGAGATCGATTTCACCGGTGTGGAGACCCTCGTCGACCGCCTGGGTGGCGTAGACGTTACGGTTCCGGTGGCCTTTGAGTTGGACGGCCTGGTCTTTAATGAAGGGCCCCAGCATCTGGACGGCCATCAGGCGCTGCTTTTCTCGCGGGCTCGCAGCTTTCCGCTCGGCGACTTTCAGCGCGTTGTCGACCAGCGCCTGCTGTTGCAGGCGGTGGCAAAAAAGGTGCTCGCCGCCCCTAAAGGCGAACTGCCGGCGCTCGTGCAGAGTCTGGCCGACTGCGTGCACACCGACGTCACGGTGGGCGAGGCGGCCGGCCTGCTCAACCAGCTCTCGGGGATGCCGCCAGAAAACCTCCATATGGGCACCATTCCCACAACCACCAACGGGCACGACGGCGTCTCCTACGTGGCGATTGTCGAGCCGGAGTTTTCGCAGGTGATGGAGCGCTTTCGCTCGGGTCTGCCGCCGATAGACCCCGCCGCGCCGCCCGACGTTTCCTCGCAGACCGGCGTGGTGATGCCCTGATGCGCGGCATCGTTTTGGCCGGCGGCTCCGGCACCCGTCTTTATCCGCTGACCTTTGTCACCTCCAAGCAGCTGCTGCCGGTTTACGACAAGCCGATGATTTACTACCCCCTGAGCGTTTTGATGCTGGCCGGCATCCGCGATATCCTGATTATCTCCACACCTCAGGACCTGCCCAACTTCGAGCGCCTGCTGGGTGACGGCTCGGCTCTGGGCATCCGTCTGAGCTATCGCGTGCAGCCCAAACCCGAAGGCCTGGCCCAGGCATTCATCATCGGCGAGGAGTTTGTCGCCGGCGAGCCCTGCGCGCTGATCCTCGGAGACAACATCTTTTACGGCAACGGCCTGACCCGCTACCTCAAGGCCAGCGCCGCAAAGGAGCAGGGGGCGACGCTCTTTGGTTATTATGTGGATGAGCCCCAGCACTTTGGCATCGTCGAGTTCAGCGAGGACGGCACCGTTTTGTCTCTGGAGGAAAAACCCCGCCACCCGCGCTCCAACTACTGCGTTACCGGGCTGTACTTCTACGACGGGCGCGTCTGCTCTCTGGCCCGTCAGGTTCGTCCTTCGGCGCGCGGCGAGCTGGAGATCACCGACCTCAACCGGCTCTACCTCGAGGACGGCTCGCTGGAGGTAATCACGCTCGGCCGCGGCTACACCTGGTTGGACACTGGCACCGTGACCTCGCTGTTTGAGGCCGGTGAGTTTGTCCGCGTGGTGCAAGAACACCAGGGGCTGGTATTGGCGGCTTTGGAGGAGATCGCCTATGGCAACGGCTGGATCAGTCGCGACGAGCTGCTGGCTGCCGCCAGGCGCTACGGCAAGTCGATGTATGGCACGCATCTAAAAAATGTCGCCGCCAACAAGGTGCTCAATCTGCGGAGGGACGAGTGAGACTGCTGATAACCGGTGCCGCCGGTCAGTTGGGTAGCGAGCTTGAAACTATTCTAAGCAGCGGCCATGCCGACATCGGCCCTTTGCCGGCGGCTTACCAAAACGCCGAGCTGCTGCTTACCGACACCGCCGATCTGGATATCACCGATGCCGATAAGGTCGAGCGCTACCTGGCTGCCAACGCTGTGGACATTGTCTTTAACTGCGCTGCCTTCACCAATGTTGACGCCTGTGAGTCGCAGCCCGAGCTGGCTTTTTCGGTAAACGCCACCGGCCCGCAAAACCTTGCTACGGCCTGCGAGCGCCACGGGGCGGTGCTGGTGCATCTCTCCACCGACTACGTCTTTTCTGGCGACGAGGCCAGTGCGCGCAGCGAGGGTGATCCCGTGGCACCAAAAAGTGTTTATGGAGAAAGCAAATTAGCGGGCGAGAAGGCCGTTGCTGAGGCCTGCCGGCGGCACTTCATTGTTCGCACCGCCTGGCTTTATGGGAGTGTTGGCAACAACTTCGTGCGCACCATTTTGCGCCTGGCCCGGGAAAACGGCGTGATAAAGGTGGTGGACGACCAGCGCGGCAACCCCACCAACGCCAACGACCTGGCCTGGCATCTGTTGCGGCTGGCTCTGAGCGAGGACTTTGGCCTTTATCATTGCAGCGGTAACGGCAGCTGTTCGTGGTTTGAGTTTGCCTCGGCGATAGTTGACGGGGCGCAGATTCCCTGCGAGAAGATTCCCTGCACCACGGCGGAGTTCCCGCGCCCGGCGCCGCGCCCCGCCTTCTCGATACTGGACAATGCCCGCCTGCGCGCCAGCATTGGCGATGCGATGCGCCCCTGGCCCGAGGCGCTTGCCGCCTTCCTGAGCCAGGTTTCCGCCGCGGAGAAAGCGGCCGAGCGCGGCGCGGCGGCGGGCGTGGACGCCGCGCCGTTGTCAGTTGGCAGCGCTGCGGTCGACAGTAGCGCTGCGGCCGCCGGCAGCCCCGCCGCCCCCGCAGACCCGGATACGAAAGCGAGACGGTCATGACAACAACCTATCTGGTGACCGGCGGTGCCGGTTTTATCGGTTCCAACTTCGTGCTCGGTCTTCTCCAGAATAGAAAACGCGACATTCGCGTTGTGAACTTGGACAAACTGACCTACGCCGGCAACCTGGCCAATCTGGGGGCGCTGGAAGGCGACGAGCGGCATATCTTTGTGCAGGCCGACATCTGCGACCGCGAGGTGGTGGCGGCGCTGTTTGAGCGCTGGCAGCCGCGCTACGTGGTTAACTTTGCGGCGGAAAGCCATGTTGATCGCAGCATTGAGGACCCCGATGTCTTTGTGCGGACCAACGTTGGCGGCACCGTGACTTTATTGCAGGCCGCCAAACAGGCCTGGGAGCAACCCGCCGAGCCCTTGGGTTATCGCCCCGGTGTGCGCTTTTTGCAGGTCTCCACCGACGAGGTTTACGGCTCGCTGGGCGCAGAGGGCTTTTTTACCGAGGACACGCCGCTCGACCCGCACAGTCCCTACTCGGCCAGCAAGGCCGCGGCCGATTTGCTGGCGCAGGCCTTTTTTGACACCTACCGGCTGCCCGTGAACATCACCCGCTGCTCCAACAACTACGGGCCCTTTCAGTTTCCCGAGAAGCTGATTCCGCTGATGCTGAACAACGCCTTGCAGCACCAACCGCTGCCGGTTTACGGCGACGGCCTGCAGGTGCGCGACTGGCTCTACGTTGAGGATCACTGCAGGGCCATCGAGCTGGTCTTGGAGCACGGTGTTGCCGGCGAAGTCTATAACATCGGCGGCCACAACGAGCGCACCAACCTGCAGATCGTGCAGGCGATTCTGGCCTACGTCGCCAAAAATGTGGACAAGGTCGTAGACGATGGGCTTATCACCCACGTCACCGACCGCAAGGGCCACGACCGGCGCTACGGCATCGACCCGCGAAAGATTGGCGAGGCTTTGGGCTGGCAGCCGCAGACGGCCTTTGAGCAGGGCATCGTGCGCACGCTGGACTGGTATCTGGCCCATCAGGACTGGCTCGCCGATGTTACCTCCGGCGCCTACCTGAGTTATTATCAGAAGATATATGGAGATAGATAAGCAGTTTTTGTTGTACGGGGGCGGGGGCTGGGGCGCCTGCCCGGGCTGGAGCTCCGCTGGCCTGCCGCCCCGTCGCTGCCGACTGCACCGAGCGCTCTGACCCTGCCCGCCCCGACCGCCCTGCCGCCCGTCCCGAGTGTCCTGACCCTGCCGACTGCCCCGCCGTTGCCGACCGCCCCGCCCGTCCCGCCGCTGCCGACCGTCCTGCCCGTTCCGCCGCCCGTCCCGACTGCTGCCGACCGCCCTGCCGTCCTGCTGAGAGAGGAAACGATGAGCAACTTCAACTTTATCCCTACCGCCCTGGAAGGCGTATTCATTGTTCAGACACGCAGCTTTGGCGACAGCCGCGGTGCCTTCATGGAGACCTATCAGCGCCAGGCCTTCGCCGAGGCCGGCATCACGGCCGAGTTCGTTCAGGATAACCAGTCCAGCTCGGTTGGCGGGGTGCTGCGGGGGCTGCATTTTCAGATTGAACATCCCCAGGCCAAGCTGGTCCGGGTGATTGAGGGCGCGGTTTTTGACGTTGCCGTTGACATCCGCCCCGGCAGCGCCACCTACGGCGCCTGGGTTGGCGTGGAGCTGAGCGCCGAAAACCACCGGCAGCTGTTCATCCCGCGTGGTCTGGCCCACGGCTTTCTGGTGCTCAGCGAGCACACGACCTTCACCTATAAGTGCGACGAGTTCTATCACCCCGAGGATGAAGGCGGCCTGGCCTGGGACGATCCGGCCCTGGCCATCGCCTGGCCGCTGACCGAGGCGACGGGCGGTGCACAGCCCGTGCTTTCTGAGAAGGACCGCCAATGGCCGACGCTTGCCGCCCTGCGCGGGTGAGGGCGATGGCTGGCGAGTACGCGGCGGCTGCTTCAGCGGCGCCGGTACCAACTGTGGCTGCGGCTTCGGCTGAGCCGGCTGCTACGAGCGTCCCGACCCCGGCCCCGGCCGAGCCAGCTGCCGCTGCGCCGACGCCCAAACCCCTCAGCGTCGCCATCGTCACCTACAACTCCGCCGAGGCGGTAAACGAGCTGCTCTACTCGATGCAGACCCAGCTCGACTTAAGCCGCCTTGAGGTCTACGTCATCGACAACGCCTCCACAGACAACACCGCCCTCTACGTTGAGCGCGGCTTTCCCTGGGTACGGCTGATCCGCAACGCGCGCAACGTCGGCTTTGGCGCGGCCCACAACCAGCTGCTCAGCTGCCTGCACTCCAAATACCACGCCGTTTTGAACCCCGATATCGTTTTTTTGGAGGACAGCCTCGGCCAGCTGAGCGACTACCTGGACGCCCATCTCGAGGCCGTGATGGCGACCCCTCGCGTTCTTAACCGCGACGGCAGCGAGCAGCACCTCCCCAAACGCCTGCCCGCCTGGCGCTACCTGCTGGCCCGGCGGATCCTGCCCGCAAATCCGCTGGCCCAGCGCCTGAACCGCCACTACACCCGCGCCGACGAGGACCTCAGCACCCCCACCGCCATCGAGCACGCCAGCGGCAGCATCTTCATCATCCGCACCGAGGCCTTTTGCCAACTCGGCGGTTTTGACGAGCGTTTCTTTCTCTACTTTGAGGATAACGACCTCTCCCGCCGCGCCGCCGCCCTGGGCCAGATCATCTACTGCCCGCAGACGTCCGTCGTCCACGGCTACGCCCGCGACTCCCTGCGCGACCCCCGCGCTTTGGCTCACCTGCTACGCTCTGCCCTACGCTATTTTCGCAAGCACCGGCTGTGACAGGGAGACGGCGCTGAGGCCGCAGAACCGGGGACGCGGGGCCGGTTGCGGGGGGGGGGGGGGGGGGCGGAAACGGGGAAGGGGGACAGCTTGGGGCGAGGGCGGAAACGGGGAAGGGGGACGACACAGAGGGACGGTTCTTTTGTGTTCCTGGAGAC
>JAISMZ010000076.1 GCA_031276475.1 Coriobacteriales bacterium | reverse complement strand
GGGCGCTCCAACGCACGCACGCCGCCCGAGCGCCCGCCCGGATGCACCGGCAAGGCCTCCGGCAGCCGCTCGTAGCGCAGCAGCAGGTGGTTGACAAAGGAGCGATAGCCGTCGCTCGTGGGAATCCGGCCGGCCGAGGTATGGGGCGAGAGCAGGTATCCGCGCCCCTCCAGCCACATCAGCTCGTTGCGCACCGTCGCCGAGGAGATGTCATGCAGATAGCGCGAGACCAGCGTGCGAGAACCCACCGGGTGAGCACTTTGCACGTACTCCTCGATCAGCGATTCCAAGACCTGTTGACGTCGCGTTGATAACATCGTGGTAGCTTTACTCCCGTCTCGCCTGCTTTCCTGCTCAGATAACCTTCTCATGATATCAAGTGAAGCCGCATCAGCAACGATAAGCCGCCATTCGTAATAAAACCGTCACGCCAGCGCCCAGATGCGCCCAAAGATCTGGTTACCCAGCAGCCAGCCGCGCTGCGTGGGGCAATAGCGACCCTCGCACAGCTCCACCAATCCGTCAGCCAGCAATGTGGAGAAGACCGCCGCTATTCCCGCCAGCGACTCTTCCGCTGCCTGAACCTCCGAGACGGCGATGCCGCGGGCCAGACGCATCGCCAGCATCAGGTCTTCGGCCAGGCGCTGGCGCAGCGAGAGAGACTCGACCAACTCGCCGTCCTGGTAACGCTGCCGACCGCTTGCGGTGTTACGCATTCCCGCTGCGCCACGGCCCAGGCCGAGATAGGACTGACCCGTCCAGTAGGCGATGTTGTGCGCACAGGCATATCCCGGTCGCGCCCAGGAGGCCACCTCGTAACGCTCAAAGCCCTCCGCAGCCAGCAGATCGGCTGTCGCCAGAAGCAACTCCGCCTGAGAGTCGTCGTCGGGCAGCACCAGGCGTCCGGCAGCGATGTCTCGGGCCAGGGGCGTCGTTGCCTCAAGCGTCAGAGGATAGACGCTGATGTGCTTCACACCGCTGGCCACAACCTCGCGCAAGGTCGCCTGCCAGCCGCTCAGCGTCTGTTTGGGAATGCCGCAGATCAGGTCGACGGAGACGTTATTGCAGCGTTCGCCAGCGGTAGCAATTGCCCGGCGAGCGGCATCGCTGTTATGGCCGCGTCCCAGCACGAGCAGATCGTCGTCGTTCAGGCTCTGCACGCCGAGGGAGAAACGGTTGACTCCCAGCGAGAAGAGGTCGCGGGCCAGCGGTGCAGTTAGCGACTCCGGGTTGGCCTCAACGGTAAACTCGCTGTCTGTGTGCAGGTTCAAACTCAGGCCAACCGTGTAAACCAGGCTGATCAGCCGCCGCGAGCCGATGTGAGTGGGCGTGCCGCCACCAACGTAGACAGTCTTCACGCTGCCAAGCTCGCCTGAGCGCGAAGAGCGCCTGAGCACCCTGATCAGCTCCTCCGTGTAGCTGCTGATCCGCTCATCGTCTGCCTCCAGCGCCTCGGTGACAAAGTCGCAGTAGCCACAGCGGCTGGCACAGAAGGGGATGTGCAGGTAAAGCGCGCGGTAGTCCTCGCTCATCGAGGTGTCCTCAGCAGATCTGATGGCAGCGTCTGCGCGAGCGGACTCAGGGCAAAACGGCCGCAGGAAATCATTGTCAGTCCCTCCAGATCAGAATCTGCTCAAAGAGCGCCTCGTAGTCGCGCAGGCAGACGCACTGGTTAACGGCGCGGCGGATGGCGGTGGCATGTGGTGTGCCGCGGAAGTACCAGGCGATGTGCTTGCGCATCGAGCTCAGTCGCTCGGGAAAGAGCGCGGCCAGCTCGACGGTGTGGCGATTGGCAACGCGTACGCGCTCCTCTACAGCAATTTTGACATTCTTCTGGCTCCCAGAAAATATCCAGGGGTTGCCCTGGGCGCCACGGGCGACCATCACCGCCCGAGCTCCATAGTGCTGCAGGTAATCCTCGGCATCCGCGCGGGTGAAGACGTCACCGCTGGCGATCACCGGTATCCTCAGCGCCGCCGCCACGCGTCCGACAATCGCCCGGTCGGCCGATCCGTGGTAGAGCTGTGCGGCTGTGCGGCCGTGCACCGCCACCGCTGCGACGCCGCACTGCTCGGCGCGGCGAGCAAACTCCACCGCTGTGTCCTGTCCGCTGTCAAGGCCCTTGCGGATCTTCACCGTCACTGGCAATCCGACCGCCGCGCAGACCGCCTGCAGGATGCGCTCGGCAAGTTCGGGCTCGCTCAGCAGAGCGGCTCCTTCGCCCCGGGTGACGAGCTTGCGTACCGGGCAGGCCATATTGATGTCGATAAGGGCCAGCTGATCGCCGCAGTCCTGCTCAAGCTGCGCGGCCTGGCGGGCCAACGTCTGCGCGTCGCGGCCGAAGAGTTGTACCGCCACCGACCCTTCCGCCTCGAGGGCAAAAAGCATCCGCTGCGTCTTGCGGTTGTCGTACTCCAAACCCTTGGCCGAGACCATCTCGGTGTAGGTCAGCTGTGCCCCCATCTCTTTACAGATCAACCTGAAGACCGGGTCGTTAACCCCGGCCATTGGGGCAAGCAGGAGTTTATTGGCATCGTCGAACAGCATCTGTTCTCTCCAAAGTACCAGCGTACCCAGCGCAGGCCGGGCGCGGTTCAGGCCGCCTGCGGTTGGAAGGGCTCGCAGGGTCGTCCCGGGCGCTATTCATCCACCTTCAGCAGGGCCATGAAGGCCTCCTGCGGCACCTCGACGTTACCGATGTTCTTCATCCGCCGCTTTCCTGCCTTTTGCTTTTCCAGCAGTTTGCGTTTGCGGGTGATGTCGCCGCCGTAGCATTTGGCCAGCACGTCCTTACGCAGGGCCTTTACATTGGTGCGCGCCAGAATTCGCGAGCCTATCGCCGCCTGGATGGGCACCTCAAAGAGCTGACGCGGGATGATCTCCTTGAGCTTTTTGGCCAAAGCGTCGCCGCGGGCGTAGGCCTTGTCTTTGTGGACGATGAAGCTCAGCGCGTCGACGGCTTTGCCGGAAAGCAGGATGTCCAGCTTTACCAGATCGGAGGCGCGGTAGCTGTCAAACTCGTAGTCCAGCGAGGCATAGCCGCGGGTGCGGCTCTTCAGCTGGTTAAAGTAATCGACAATCAGCTCGCTTAGGGGAATCGCCCATTTCATCTCCACCGTTGACGCCGAGAGGTACTGCATGGTGTCAAATATTCCGCGCCGGCCCACCGAGAGATCCATCACCGCACCGACGTAGTCCGGCGGTACGAGGATTGTCGCCTTCAGGTAGGGCTCCTCGATACGTTCGATCAGCGTAGCATCGGGCATGTCCTGCGGCGAGTGGATGGCCAGCATCTCACCTTTGGTGGTAAAGACGTGGTATTCCACCGAGGGAGCCGTGGCTATCAGGTCGAGGTCGAACTCCCGCTCCAGGCGCTCTTTAACGACCTCCATATGCAGCAGGCCGAGAAAGCCGACGCGAAAGCCAAAGCCCAGGGCGTGGCTGGTCTCGGGCTCATAGACCAGAGCCGGGTCGTTCAGCGTCAGTTTCTCCAGGGCATCGCGAAGATCCTCGTACTGGTCGCCGTCGATGGGGAACAGGCCCGTAAAGACCATCGGTTTGACCTCGCGATAGCCCGGCAGTGGCTCGTCTGCTCCGCCCTGGGCCACGGTAACCGTGTCGCCGACCTTTACCAGTGACGGGTCCTTCAGACCGCACATCAGATAACCGACCTCGCCGCTTTTCAGCGCCTCAACTGGCGTGTTGGCCGGCCGGCGCACCCCAACCTCTTCCACCAGGGTCTGCACATCGGTGGCCATCAGGCGGATCATCTGGCCTTTCTGCAAGCTGCCATCCACGACGCGGACCAAGGCCACAACGCCGCGATAGGCATCAAAATAGGAGTCAAAGATCAGCGCTTTCAGCGGTCGAGCCGCCTCTCCGCGCGGTGCGGGTATTCGGGCGACTATCGCCTCCAGCAGCTTGTGAACGCCTTCTCCCGTCTTAGCCGAAGCCAAAATCGCCTCGTCTGCCGGGATGGCCAGCCCTTCTTCAATCTCACCGCGGACGCGCTCAACATCGGCGGCGGGCAGGTCGATCTTGTTGATCAGCGGGATTATCTCCAGATTGGCGTTCATCGCCATCATCGCGTTGGCCACGGTCTGGGCCTCAACGCCCTGCGTGGCATCAACCACCAACACCGCTCCCTCGCAGGCCGCCAGCGAACGTGAGACCTCGTAGGTGAAGTCAACATGGCCTGGGGTGTCGATAAGGTTGAACTGGTATTCGCGCCCGTCATCTGCCTGGTAAAGCACGCGTACCGCCTGCGATTTGATGGTGATCCCGCGTTCGCGTTCGATGTCCATCGAGTCCAGCAACTGCTCGACCATGTCGCGCTCCTGAACGGTGTGGGTCAACTCCAAGACGCGGTCGGCAAGCGTGGACTTCCCATGGTCGATATGGGCGATGATCGAGAAGTTGCGAATGTTGGCGTTACTCAGAGGTGGGCTCCTCGACGGATTCCTCGGCAGCGGAAGTCTCGCCAAGCTCCTCGACGGACTCGGACTCGGGCTCGGAGGTAGCGGCATCCTCGACAGTTTCGACATCTTCAGCAACGTCGTTTACAGGCTCGGGGGCTTCCTCAGCCGCAGGCTCGGGTTCACCGTCAGGCGCAGGCTCGGCAGATGACTCAATCGCAAAAGCCTCTTCGGCCGCAGGAGTCTCTTCCACAGCGGAAGCTTCTTCGGGCGCAGATTCGGCGGGCGCGGGCGCGGGCTCAGCCACCTCGGTGCCATCCTCCACAGCCGTCTCGGCCTCAGAAGACGCGGCTTTCCCGCCAGTCGCCTCAGCAGCGGCCTTGGCTGCCAGCTCAGCCTTGGTCGGCTTGGCCTTGATCATTGAGGGTTCGGCCTCGGCCACCTCGATCTCAAAGCCCAGGGTTTCGGCAGCGGCCTTCATCGAAAGCGATATGCGCCGACGCTCAGGGTCGATGTCGGTGACTTTGACGTGCACGCTGTCGCCGACGTGGGCGACCTGGGCCGGCGAGACGATGTGCTTGGTGGCCATCTCAGAGATGTGCACCAGGCCCTCGATGCCGTCGCCCAACTCCACGAAGGCACCAAAGCTGACCAGCTTGGTGACCTTGCCTTCGAGGATCGCGTTAATCGGGAAGTTCTTGACCAGCACCCGCCAAGGGTCTTCCTGAGTCTGCTTCAGACCCAGCGAGATGCGCTCGCGGCGAAGATCAACATCGAGAACCTCGACCTCAACATCGTCGCCGACCTTGACCACCTCGGAGGGGTGGCTGACATGGTTCCAGGAAAGCTCGCTGATGTGCACCAGGCCGTCGATGCCGCCGAGGTCGACGAAGGCCCCAAACTCAACGATAGAGGAGACGGCACCCTTCAGGCGCATGCCCTTGGTCAGCTTCTCGAGTATCTCCGAGCGCTCGTTCTTGCGGCCTTCCTCAAGCACGACGCGGCGCGAGAGCACAACGTTGTTGCGGTTGCGATCCATCTCGATGATCCGCGCCTCGATCTTCTCGTTGGTAAACGACTCAAGATCCTTGACGCGGCGCAGGTCTACCAGAGACGCCGGCAGGAAACCGCGCAGGCCGATGTCGAGGATCAGGCCACCTTTAACCACCTCGATGACCTCGCCGATGACGTTTTCGCCAGCGTTGAACTTCTGCTCGATGTCAATCCAGGCGCGCTCGTATTCGGCGCGTTTACGGGAGAGGATCAGACGGCCGTCCTTGTCCTCCTTTTGCAAAACCAGCGCCTCGATGCGCTGGCCGGGTTCAACCAGGTCGACCGGGTCGGCGTCCTTGCGAATAGACAGTTCGCGTACGGGGATGACCCCTTCTGACTTAAAGCCGATGTCCAACAGCACTTCATCGCGCTCGATCTTGACGACGGTTCCGGTAACTAGATCGCCTTCATCAAAATCGGTGATGGTGTCATCGATCAGTGCGTTCATCTGCTCGTCGCTGATGTCACTGAGCTCGATGACTGAAGTGTTCCTGATCTCACTGATGTCACTCAATGGTGGCCCCTTTCGAAGCATCCGGGGCCCGCCTGTCATGCTCAAACACCGGCACTGTCGTGGGCTTTTACAACATGTCTGGGGGCCAATAGTATGTCGCTTACGCGGATGGCCGCGCAAAGCTATTTAAGTATAGAGGTTTTGCGCCATTTGGCAAGGTTAAATTATGTAAAAGTTCCGTTACGTCGCCTGACGGAGAATTGCAGAGAGGCCGATCACGCTCGGGGCGACCAACGCGCCGTCTGCACGAGTGGCGCGCCTCCCTAGCGGAAGTTAAGCCGCGTGGGGTTGATCTGATCCTTGGGCAAGACATCGTGGGCACCGCCCTCAACGATGGAGGTCGCCGAAATAAGGGTCAGCTTGGCCGTCTTGTGAAAGTCCGGGATGCTTAAGGCGCCGCAATTGCACATCGTCGAGCGAATCTTGGTCAGGGTCATGGCGACATTGTCCTTAAGCGGGCCGGCATAGGGCACATAGGAGTCGACGCCTTCCTCAAAAGAGAGCTTATTGGTGTCTCCCTGAGCGTAGCGTTGCCAGTTGCGCGCGCGCGAGGAACCTTCTCCCCAGTACTCCTTAACATAGCTGCCGTTGACGTTAACGCGTTTTGTTGGGCTCTCATCAAAGCGGGCAAAATAGCGGCCAAGCATCAAGAAATCGGCGCCCATCGCCAGAGCCAGAGTCATATGGTGGTCGTAGACGATGCCGCCGTCTGAACAGATGGGGATGTAAATACCCGTCTCCTTGAAGTAGCGGTTACGCTCGTCGGCAACCTCAATGACGCTCGTCGCCTGGCCGCGACCGATGCCTTTTTGCTCGCGGGTGATACAGATCGAGCCGCCGCCGATGCCCACTTTGATGAAGCTGGCCCCGGCCTCGGCAAGAAAGCGAAAGCCCTCGCGATCGACGATGTTGCCGGCACCAACGGGAATCTCCTCGCCGTATTCGCGGCGGATCCAGGCCAGGGTGCGCTGCTGCCACTCACTGAAACCTTCGGATGAGTCGATGCAGAGGATATCGGCACCGGCCTCCAAAAGTGGGCCGACGCGCTCCTCGTAGTCATGGGTGTTGATGCCCGCTCCCACCAGATAGCGCTTTTTGGTGTCAAGAATCTCCAGGGGATTAAGTTTGTGCGTATCATAGTCCTTGCGAAATACCAGGTAGAGCAGGTTATCCTCAGGGTCTAGCACCGGCAGGGCGTTTAGCTTGTGATCCCAGATGATGTCGTTGGCGCCCTTCAGCGTGGTGTCTCCCGGCGCGGTAACCAGTTGCTCGCGCGGCGTCATGAAGTCGCGTACGCGGGCCTCCAGAGGTGTGCGGCTGGGGCGGTAATCGCGGCTGGTGACTATCCCCAAGACCCTGCCGTGAGCGCTGCCGTTATGGGTCACCGGCATCGTTGAGTGGCCGCTTTTCTGCTTAAGCGCCAAAACGTCGGCCAGGGTGTCGTCCGGATGGAGGTTGGAATCGCTGAGCACGAAACCGGCCTTGTAGTCCTTGACGCGGGCGACCATCTCGGCCTCATCGGCCACGCTCTGCGAGCCATAGATGAAGGACAGGCCGCCCTCGCGCGCCAAGGCGATGGCCATCGTGTCGTTGCTCACGCTCTGCATGATGGCCGAGGTCATGGGGATGTTCGTCTTTAGAGCCGGCTGCTCGCCGCGAGAAAAGCGCACCAGCGGTGCCGAGAGGTCAACAGCGTCCGGGTTGCACTCGGCGCTGGAATACCCCGGCACAAGGAGGTACTCATTAAAGGTGTGCGCGACTCCGTCATAAAAATAGGCCACAGATCCGCCTTTCACTGGTGGCTGCGGCGCAACAGCGCGTCGCAGATTTGGGAAGTGCCAACAAAACCGTATTTCACCAGTCTACTCCAAACCATCCCGGTATCCCAGCCTCACATGCATGGCGTCACAAAACGGTTTGTTCTGAGAACCACCGCAGCGGCAAAGTGCGTAACGATTGCGCGGCTCGTAGGTAAAACCTTTGGCCGACTTAAGGGCAATCCCACCCTGAACATACAAAGGCGCAGAAACGCTGCGATCGGGGTCTTGGAGAAGAGATATCCGCGGTTCCAACTGCGGCTCAATCTCCTGGTAATCGGCCTCCTTGTCGTGCTGCACGAGGCGCCCCGCCGGGCAATCGACGGCCGCCTGAATAGCCTCGGAGCGCAAGGCGGGATCGCCGGACTGTTCGGTGAGCGACCAGACATCGCCGTCTTCGCGATGACAAAAGCGGGCAAAGGCACAGCGGGAATCGTCGTAGAGATCCAAGGTCGGGCCAGCGAATACCTCCACGCGCTCGTCAAAGGGCGTCGTTACAGCGACTTCGGTGCCGTCAAATTCTGCCGCGACGTGCGAGCCGTCACAGAAAGGCGGGTTCGAGCTATGGCCACAACGACAAAGCGCGTAACTCTCGCCAGCCTCAAAACTACGGCGTGTCTGGTACTCGCGGTGGTGGCCGACGTTGACCATCACCTTCTCATCCAGCGGTACCGA
>JAISMZ010000167.1 GCA_031276475.1 Coriobacteriales bacterium | reverse complement strand
CTGGTGATGGACATTCATTGTCAGCAATATTATCACCAGGAACACAAAAGAACCGTCCCTCTGTGTCGTCCCCGTGTCCGCCCTCAGCGGTAGACCGGCCCTTAGTGCTACCCGAGGATGGCATCGGCCAGCTCCAGCGCTCGGGCGACAATCTGATCCATGTTGTAGTAGCGGTATTCGGCCAGACGTCCCAGAGGGTAAAAACCCGGCAGCCCGGCAAACAGCGCACGATAGCGCTCATAGCGCCCCTGGTTCTCATCTCCCGGAATCGGATAATAGGGAATCTGCGTGTCCGCGTCGGTAAAGGCCCGCGGGTACTCCTCCATCAGCGGCGTGTGATCGAGCCGCTGGCCGGTCAGCCAGCTGAACTCGGTGATGCGCGTAAAGTCCTCGCTGACAGTGTAGTTCACGGTACCGCAGGGCAGGACGTGCTCGCGCTGCTCCGAGCGATAGACAAACTCCAGCGAGCGGTAGGGCAGCGGGCCAAAGCGCAGGCCGGCCAGGAAATCCAGCGGCCCGGTGTAGATGACAGTCCCGTTAAAGATCTGCCCCGCAGCCCGTATTGTAGAGAAGGGCGTGCCGTCATCCGTCTCGCTCGCGGCGGCGGCCTCGCCCACAGCGGTGGCGCTGCCCGTGGACACAAAGGGCGACGACACAAAGGGGACGTACTCTTTTGTGTTCTTCTCTTTTGTGTTATTCTCTTTTGTGTTCTTGCTGGTGTTGTTGCCGTTGGCGACACTGTGGCTGAACACAAAAGAGTACGTCCCCGTTGTGTCGTCGCCCTTTGTGTCTCCCTGTCCGCTTTCGGCGGCAGACCGGTCTTTAGTGCTACCCTCTACAGCTAAAAGCGTGCGCGCATCGCAGCCAAGGAAGCAGCTGATATTGGGGTGGTCAAACAACCGCTCGAACAGCGCGGTGTAGCCGGCCAGGGGCATGCCCTGGTAGCTGTCCTGAAAGTAGCGCCGGTCGCGGCCGACGAGCACGGGGACCCGCGCCGTGACCGAGGGGTCTATCTGTTCGGGTGTCAGGCCC
This sequence comes from Coriobacteriales bacterium, assembly GCA_031276475.1. Classification (GTDB taxonomy): domain Bacteria; phylum Actinomycetota; class Coriobacteriia; order Coriobacteriales; family UBA8131; genus JAISMZ01. The sequence continues at coordinate 6,442 of JAISMZ010000167.1, read as the reverse complement.
CATTGCTTTTCGGTGTAGTGCAAGAAGACGTTCTCGTAAACGAAGTCCGCCAGCTCGGCGAGCAGCGGGTCATCTGAGGCGCGCAGCTCGATGATCGGCACCTTGGTGTCGGCGCCAAAGGTGGCCAGCAGCCGCTCGATTATCTGCGCGGCGCGCTCCGGCGCAAAGTGCAGCTCAATCGAACTGAGGTTGAAGGGCACCGGCGTGTAGCTGCCGTGGATGTTGGCCAGCACCTCGTGCTGGTAGTCGTACCACTCGGTAAAGCGGCTCAGATAGTTAAAGACGCGCTGGTCGTTGCTGTGAAAGATGTGCGGCCCATAGCGGTGCACGAGCACGCCCGTCTCGTCGTATTCGTCGTAGGCGTTGCCGCCGATGTGGTCGCGCTGCTCGATCAGCGCCACCCGCTGCCCGCCGCGCTCGGCCAGCTCGCGGGCGATGACGCCGCCGGCAAAGCCCGCGCCAACAACGATGGCATCATAGTGCTCGGGGCGAAAGCTGTCGCTCGCCGCGCCCCGGGTTATCCTCAGACTCAAGCCTCTGTCCGCCTTCCCTGGTTGTTTACCGCCCCATTTTAGCGCAGATGCCACGGCCTAGTCCGCCGGGCCCATCGAGATCGGCAGGCGCAGGCCGCCGAGGACGTGGATGTGCAGATGATGCACGGTCTGGCGGCCGTCCTCGCCGGTGTTGGCGACGATCCGGAACCCGGTTTTATCCACGCCTTTAAGCCGTGCGATTTCGCCGACCTTTGAGAAGAGATGGCCGAGCAGCTCCGGCGGGACGTCGTCGCTGATGTTGGCGTAGTGCTGCTTGGGAATCAGCAACGTGTGCACCGGCACCTGGGGATTGGCGTCCTCAAAGGCGATGACCAGGTCGTCCTCGTAAACGACGGTTGCCGGGATCTCGCCGGCGGCGATCTTGCAAAAGATGCAGTCACTCATGATAATCCTGCCTCCTCGGGGCTCGTTCCAGCGCCGGAGCCGCCGCTGCCGGAGCCGCTGCCGTCTGCGCCAAGACCCGCTGCCGCGCCGCTACCAGAACCGTTACCGTCCTCCGACGCCTCCAACTCGCCCATTAAAACCGTGACCTTCTGCTGGGCCGTGTCCAGTTGTCCCTGCAGCTGGCGCAGCAGCCGCACGCCACGCTCGTAAAGCTTCAGGCTCTCCTCCAGCTCCAGCTGGTTGCCTTCCAGCTGGCGCACGATGGCCTCCAGCTCCTCGCTGCCCTCGCGAAAGCTCAATCCCTCAAGCGGGCGGCTGTCGCGCTCAGCTCCATCACTCATCATCTGCTCCCTGTCTCTTCATCCGGTTTGCAATCCGGCCCGCAGGCCTTAAGGGCACAGCCCCTGGCGCAGGCATTAACCAGCAGCTCCCAGAACTTACTCAACCGTATCCACCGTGCAGCCCAAAACGCCGTCCCTCAAGCGCACACGCAGCGCGTCGCCGGGCTGAGCCGCACGCGTCGTGCTCAACACCTTGCCGCTACCATCATAAACCGCCGCGTAGCCGCGCGCCAGCACCGCCAGGGGTGAAAGGCCCTCCAGCTGGGCCGCAGCAACGGTGAGCGCCCCACGAGCCGCCTCCAGCGCCCTGGGAGCACCGCGCAGCCGAGCGGCCAGCGGGGCAACGGTCGCACGTCGCCGCTCAACAAGCGCCAGGCCGCCCCGCAACAGCGCGGCGCGGGCATCGGCAAGCTGTCGACAATCGTCACGCAGGGCCTGGGGCAGCACCTGGTGCAGACGCATCGCACTTTGCTCCAGCGCCGTAGCAAGACTAATATAATAGTATTCTGGAGAACGAAGCACCGGACGCCCGGCCAGGGCCGTCACGCCCGCCGCAGCCCGTTGCAGCCGCGCCTGGGCATCCCTGTCCAGACGCTGGCGAAATGCCCGCAACCAGGCCCGCAGCTCCTCGCAATCCGGCGCGACGCCTTCTGCGGCGGCGGTGGGGGTAGAGGCTCTAAGCGCCGCCACCATGTCGGCGATGCTGTTGTCCGGCTCATGGCCGATGCCGGTGACCACCGGTATTGGACTGGCGGCAATCGCACGCGCCAGGGCCTCGTCGTTAAAGGGCATCAGGTCCTCGTAGGAGCCGCCGCCGCGCACCAGAAGGACCAGCTCGGCACCCGCCTCAGCCACCGCCCGCAGGCCAGCGATCATCGCCTGGGCAGCGCCGGCACCTTCCACCGTCACGCCGGCCAGACAGACCTCGGCCAGCGGATAGCGTCGGCGCAGCGTTCGCAGCACGTCGTGGACGGCCTTGCCGCGCGGCGAGGTGACCAGGCCGATCCGCCGGGGCAGAACCGGCAGCGGCAGACGGCGCTCGGGCCGCATCAGGCCCTCGGCCTCCAGTTTGCGAGCCAGCTCCGCCACGCGCTGACGCAGCGCGCCCTCCCCTGCCAGGCTGATCTGCGTGACGACGAAGTTCATTCGGCCCTTGGGGGCGTAGAGGCTAAAGCGCCCGCGCACCTCAACGAGCATCCCGCGTTGCAGCTTGATGCCCAGGCGCGCATAAACATTGTTCCAGACCAGGCAGGACAGCGCGGCGGACTCATCGGCCAGGGTGAAGTAGACGGCCTTGTAGCCGGGACGGTCGCTGAGTTCTGAGACCTCACCGATGATGCTCAGCGTGATATTTTCCAAAGACTGCCTGACCTGCTGCAGGGCATCGCTGACGCTGAGCGGGGCGGCAGCGGCAGCGGTGGCAACAGCGGCACCAGCACGGGCGGTTGCGGCGGCTGCACCGGCGGCAGCTGCACCGGCGGCAGCTGCACCAGCGCCGGCAGTGGCGGCAGCGGCGGCGCGGGCGCCAGCGCGGGCGGCCGCGTATCCACCGGCCTCAGCCATCACAGCTCACCCCCATCCATCCGCGTGACCTTCAGGCTGCCGTCTTCCAACGACAGACAGATCCGCCCGTCCAGCAGCTCTTCAAGCTCAGCACCGACCATCGCTCGCCGCCAGCCCTGTAGCACCTTCAGGCCCCTGCGCTGGCCGCTGGCCAGGGAGACGATCTCATCGGGGCTGGCGAGGATGTTGCTGACGATGCGGTTCTCAAAGGCCCGCTGGTGTACCAGGGTGGTGATCAGGTCGATCTGGGCCGCCTCGGCTCGCCGTCCATGAATCTGACGTGGAGGCTCGGGCCACTCGCTGGCCGGAACCTGCTCGGCCGTGCGGATCGCCGCTAACAAGGCCTCCACCCAGCCGCGGCTGAGCTTCTCGCGCACACCACGCACCTGATACAGCTCGTCGCTGCTTGCCGGCAGACGGCGGGCGACCTCCACGAGGATGTCGTCTGAAACTATCCATTTACGAGGATAATCACGCTCCTGGGCAGTTTTCTCGCGCCAGAGGGCCAACTCCCGCAGGGCGTTTAGCTGGCGGGGCTTGAGGTTGGCCGAATGCTTGACCTTGCGCCAGGCATCATGGATGTCATACGCATAGGTCTCGGGGTCGCTGAGCCGGGCGAATTCCTCGTCCAACCAGCTCAGGCGCCCCAGCTCAATCAGATCGGTGCGCATCGTTTGGTAAATCCGCGGCAGATAGCGCACATCGTCATAGGCATAGCGCAGCTGCGTGGCGCGAAGCGGTCGCTGCGCCCAGTCGGTAAAGGTGTCGCCCTTATCCATTCTGATACCACAATAGGCTCTGACCATCGGGCCGAGTCCGATCTGTTGCACGTGGCCGAGCAGCTGAGCGGCCCTCTGGGTGTCAAAAATCGGCGTTGGAATGCAGCCCAGGTCGTGGTAGAGGATGGCGACGTCCTGGTCGCAGGAATGAAAGACCTTGACGATCCGCGTATCGCAAAACAGCTCATTGAGAGCGCTGATGTCGGCGATCGCCAGCGGATCGACAAGCACATATTCCTCGTCGGCGTCAAAGCGCGCCGCCAGCTGCACCAGGCAAAGCCGGGGATAGTAGGTCTTCTCGCGAATGAACTCGGTGTCAACGGCAAGCACGCTGGCCAAAGACGCACGTTGGACAAAGCCGGCGAGGGCCTCGGGGGTCTTGATATACAGGGCTGCTCCTTTACCAAACGTCCGCTGGGCGGGCATAAGCCGCATGCACGACCCAGCTGTCACGCAGATGCGCATTCGCGGCTCCAAGTATGGTAACACTTTGCTATAGTTCGTTGTGGAGAAGACCGGCACGTAATCGGAAAGGGACACGATGCGCGTCTTGATCATCGATAACCTTCGCAGTGGCCTGCGCGACGGCGCGATCCACGACTTCATCCGCCGTTTTTTAGACGATGGCGACGAGCTGACCATCCGCTCCACCAGCGGCGCGACACGCATCGAGTCGCTGCTCGACGACGCAGCCGAATACCAACTGGTAGTAGCTTCCGGCGGCGACTCGACCATCGCCACCGTCTGCTATCAGATGCGCTATCTTGACGTGCCGGTGCTGGCCTTTCCCGCGGGAACCGGCAACCTGATAGCCACCAACCTCAACCAGCCCGAAGAGCCCCATGCCCTGGCGACGATGGCCCGACGTCTGCTGAGTGCCCCCTTTGATCTGGGGGTACTGGTGGAGGGTGCAGGCGGCGGGCGGCGGCGCGATGTGAGCGCCCATGACGCAGGCACATTGCGGGCGGCGGAGGTGCGTGACGCGGGCAGCGGCGGTGCATTGCGGGCGGCAAACGCCTCAGAACACGGCTTTGCCGTGATGGCCGGGGCTGGCTACGATGCCAGTATCATGAGCCGCTCCGAGAAACTCAAGCCTCAGCTGGGGCCGATGGCTTATCTCGCCTCCGCCATTTCTGATCCGATGCCGACTGTCGCGCACTTTACTATCACTCTTGATGATGAAGTGTTGGAGGTTGACGGCATCGCGGTTTTAATTATCAACTTTGCGGAGATCTTTCCCGATTTCTCGATAACCCACGGCAACGATGCCCGCGACGGGTTCTTTGAGGTGGTGGTGCTCAAATCGCATAACGCGGTGGAGCTGTTGCCTGCGATGTTTGCAGTCTTCCTCGACAGCATGGGCAACTTCCCCGGCCGCTTTGACGCCCTGGAGGTGCGCCGCAGTGCCTTTGTCCATGTTCAATCCGACCCGCCGCTGGCCGTGCAATACGACGGCGAAGCGCAGCGCTTCACCACTCCCTTTGAGGCGCATATCCTGCCCGGGGCCACCCGGCTGGTACTCAGCGAGGAGGAGTATCGTCGTCTGGCCGTGGAGAACCTGGCTGAGCCGATTGAGTAGCCTGAGCGGCCCGCTCGGATTGAGCGGCCTGACCGTCGCCCGACTCGGCATCGGGCGCTGACAGCCTGCATTGCGCCTTGGCGGCGTTATGGTGATAGACCATCTGCAATGCCGCCAGTATCAACGCGAAGAACATCGCGAAGTAAAGGATGATGTCAAGGGCCTCTATCTCGGTGCCCTCGATGTGCAGCTCGATGCCCAGGGATTCGGCCACCAGTTTAAAGCCGACCGCGACGATAAACGCTAGCGCGAGGATCTTGACCTCATGATTGCGGTTGATGAACTCCGAGATAGGGTTGGCAAAGACGATCATCACGATGACAGCGATCATTACCGCCAGTATCATCACCAGCAGCACATCCACCATGCCTACGGCAGTTATCACCGAATCCAGCGAAAAAATGATGTCCATCATGGCGATGGTGCCGATGGCCTGAACGAGGCCGATCTGGTGGAGCTTCTGTGCCGCCGGATCGCCGCAGGCTTCAACCTCGGCGGCCGATATCTTCTCCACAAGTTCCTGGATGCCCTTAACGATAAGGTAGGCACCGCCGACGAGCAGGATCAGATCCCTGCCGGAGATATGCGGGTCGGTGCCGGGAATGGTGAACGGCAGCGTGAACAGCGTCAGGTGTAGCGAGATTATCCAGGAGGCGAAGCAGAGTAGGACGATCCGCATCACCAGCGCGGCAATCAGACCGAAGCGACGACCGAGCACCTTCCTGTCGTCCGGCAGGCGGTCGGTGGTGATGGCGATGAAGACCAGGTTGTCTATCCCTAAAACCATCTCCAGAAAGATTAATGTTAACAGCTGAACCCAAGTCTGCGGGTTGGCAAACACGGCAAAATCGAAGACTTCCAATTAACGTTGCCTTTCTATGGCGGGCAGATGAGAACTGCGCAACGCAGGGCGTGGCGAGCGCTCGCTGCTATGATACCCTACTTGGCGCTGCGCGGACGGTGGCAACGTTGGTGTTCGTGCCTGCAAAAGCGGCATGGGTGGCAAAGGCGGGGATGCTTGGAGCGGCAACGCCGGCAGCAGTCGCGGCGCCGACGCCGGCAGCAAGTCCGGAGGCCCAGGCCCAGTGCAGGTTGTAGCCACCGCAGGGGCCGTCAATATCGAGGCACTCCCCCGCCACAAAGAGTCCCGGATGGCTGTGGGCCTGCAACGTAAGCGGGTCAAAGCAGTCACAGGCAAAGCCGCCACGAGTAAGCTGGGCCTGCTCAGCGGACGGGCCGGAG
>JAISMZ010000046.1 GCA_031276475.1 Coriobacteriales bacterium | reverse complement strand
GCTCACGAAAAGCGCATCAGTCCAGAAACCTTCGTGAATAACGCGATACGCAAGATGCTCGCGAGCGCCTGAGCCCCGAAGTAGACTTCCCTCACATCCGCGCGTCCAGCTCGCCGGCCAGCTCGGCCAGGCTGACGCCCTCGCGCTCCAGCAATACCAGCAAGTGATATAGCAAATCTCCGGCCTCGTAGCGGAGGTGGTCGTGGTCGTGTGCGGCGGCGGCAAGAATCACCTCGGTCGCTTCCTCAACAACTTTCTTGTGGAGAAAATCGCCGTCTTTGGTAAACAAAGCCGTCGTGTAACTGGCCTCCGGAAGCTGCTCATGGCGCTGGGCTATCGTCTGCGCCAGCCGCGTCAGAGTTGTGCCGATATCGCCCGGCACGACATTCTCAGTTCGCTCACCCATAGTTCCTCCTCAACATTTCAGGTACTTCTAGCCACGAGCACCGCCGTCCGCCGCGAGCCGCACAGGTTCGCAGGGCAGCCGCCGCCAGCGCCACATCGCCACCGCCTTGCCCGTCCGCCGCGAGCATCACAGGCTCGCGGGCGGCCGCAACCGGCGCCGCACTCGCCCGCAGCTCACAGCTCACGACCCTCAAGCCCGTCCAGCACCGCCTGCAGCTCCGGCGGCGGCGCGTCGTTAAACTCCATCGCCTCGCCGCTCAGCGGGTGGTTAAAGCTCAGGCGCCAGGAGTGCAAAAACTGGCGACGCAGACCCAGTTGCGCGCGCGGGCGGTTCTGCGAGCCGTACAGCGCGTCGCCCACGCAGGGGTGGCCGATGTATTCCATATGCACGCGAATCTGATGCGTGCGGCCGGTGAACAGCTTGCATTCAAGCAGCGTATAACCGTCGTCGGCGGGACTGGCGGCAAAGCGCCGAAGCACCTCAAAGGTGGTAACGCTGTCGCGGGCCGAGCCGCCCTCGGCAACCACCATCCGCTGACGGTCGGCGCCGCCGCGGGCAATCGGGGCATCAATCAGGCCGCTTTGAGGGGCAATGGCCCCATGCACGAGCGCCAGATAGCGGCGATCGACAGCCCGGTTGCGGATCATCTCCTGCAGCAGCCAGCCGGCCTCGTCGTTAAAGGCCACCAGCATCAGCCCCGAGGTATCCTTGTCCAGGCGATGGACGATGCCGGGGCGGTCAGCACCCTGCAACAGCGCCAGCCCCTCGTAACCGTAGCGGGCGATCAGCGCGTTTACCAGCGTGCCGTTGGCGTTGCCCTGCGCGGGATGCACCACCAGCCCAGCCGGCTTGCAAATCACCGCCAGGTCGTCGTCCTCGTAGCGCAGGTCCAGCTCGATGTCCTCGGCTAAAAGCTCGGGCGGCCGAACGGCAACAACCTCATAGCTGATGCAATCGTTGTGGAGGACGACGCGCTTTTTTGCCGTCGTCACCGTCCCGTTCAGGCTGACGCGGCCGGCCTCCAACAGGCGCACCGCGGCCGCCCGGCTGCTGACGCCTTCCAACGAGGCCAGCAACACGTCGAGCCGTTTGCCCTGCTCGGCTGTCGTAACGGTATGGCTGTAGCGGCTCATCGTGGCCCGTCTTCGCCGTCGTGCGCCAGCGCAGGCGGCTCGCCATCGCTGTTGCATACCGGCGCAGGCGGCTCGGCGGAAGCGCTCCCCAAAAGCGGGGACTCGGCAGCGCTGGCCACAGCGGCGGGCGGCAACTCGGCACCATCACCTTCACCGTCGCGCCCTGCCGGCGCGGGGCTGGCCTTGGCAACACCGCCAAACAGCGTCCAGATAACCAGCAGCACGGCACCGCAGGTCAGGCAGGCATCGGCGACGTTAAAGATCGCAAAGTCGATGAACAGCAGATTGAAGAAGTCCGTCACCTTGCCGTCAGCCAGACGGTCGAGGCTGTTGCCCAGGGCACCGGCAGCGATCAGCGCCGATGAGATGATCTCCAACCAGGCGTGGCGTGGCCGCAGCACGGTATTGACAACAATGGCGGCAACCACCAGAAATGCGATGGCTACAAACAGCACTCCCCCGCCGGCAAACAGGCCAAAGGCCGCGCCGCTGTTAAATATCAGTCGCAGCTCGATGACTCCGGGAATCAGAGGCAGAACCTCACCGGGAAGAAGCTGCGAGCGAACGGCCATCTTGCTCAGTACGTCAGCGAGCAAAAGTACGGTCATCAGGCTCAGCAGGACGGCGAGCGAGGCCTTGCGGTTCAAACGGGGACGCACGTCAGGCTAGCCCCCGCAACACCGCGGCACAGCGGCCGCAGAGCTCGGGGTAATCGGGGTCGCTGCCGAGCTCGCGGTAGTTCCAGCAGCGCGGACACTTCTCCCCCGCCGCCGGCAGCACCGTAACAAGGATGGCGTCCGCGGCAGCGGCGGCGCCGTCTGCGGCAGCCGTCGGGTCGGCGGCAGCGGCAACGACATCTGCGGCAGCCGTCGGGTCGGCGGCAGCGCCGTCTGCGGCAGTCGCTGGGCCACCGCCTGTGGCGAGGGCGCCATCTGCAACAGTCGCCGGGCCACCGCCTGCGACAGCGGCGTCCGCAACAACGTCACCCGCCCCGCGTTCACGCAGGTCCACGGCAGAAACGATGAATATCTCCTCCAAAACACCGGCTGGCAGCTCGGAGAGAACCGCGTGGTCCGCCGCCGCAAGCGCCAGCTCAACGCGGGCCTCCTGGCTTTTGGCTATCCGCTTTGCCGCGCGCGCCTCCTCCAGCGCCTTGGTCACCGCCTCGCGGGCGCGCAGCACGACCGTAAAATCCGCCAGCAGCGGCTCGGCGGCACCAGCGGGAATCGGGGGGCGAAAGTCGCTGTCTTTGGGCCAACCGGCAAGCATTGCCGCCTCCGGCTTGTCGACGCTCAAGCCCTCGGGATAAAACTCCAGCACCTCATCGCAGGTAAAGCTGAGAATCGGAGCCAGCAGCCGCACGAGTACCTCAAGGATATGCTTTAATACCGTCTGGGCACTGCGACGGGCGGGCGAGGCGGGCGCGTCGGAATAGAGACGGTCCTTTAACGCGTCCAGGTAGACCGCCGAGAGATCGCCTACCAGGTAATCATAGAGCGCATGATAGGCCAGATGGAAGCGGTTTGACTCGTAGGCGTCCTCCACCACCGCCATCACCTGCCGCAGGCGCACCAGCGCCCAGCGATCCTGCAGATAGAGTTGCTCCCAGTCCAACGCATCCTGGTGGTGATAATCATAGAGGTTGGAGAGCAGAAAGCGGAAGCTGTTGCGAAAGCGCCGGTAGGCCTCGGAGCTGCGTTTGAGGATCTCGTCGTCTATCCCAACGTCTTGCGAGGAATCGATGGAGCCAACCCAGAGGCGCAAGACATCGGCGCCATAGGTGGCTATCACGCGCTCGGGGTCCACGACGTTACCCAGCGATTTGGACTGCTTGCGGCCCTCGCCGTCAACGATGAAGCCGCAGCTCATGACCGCCTTGTAGGGCGCTGTGCCGTAGCTGCCAACGCTGGTTAAAAGCGAGCTTTGAAACCAGCCGCGGTGCTGGTCGGAGCCCTCCAGATAAAGATCGGCCGGAAAGCTGAGGTTTTCGCGGGCCTTTAGCACGCTGGTGTGCGAGACGCCGCTTTCCCACCAGACATCAAGGATGTCCTTTTCGGGCACAAGCTCCGTGCAGCCACAGACCTCGCAGACCACGCCGGGCGGCAGGTACTCGGCCGGCGCGCGGGTAAACCAGGCGTCGGCGCCCTCGCGGGCAAACAGCGCGGCCACCGCGTCAAAGGTCGCGTCATTGGCCACCGTGGAGCCACAGACGGCGCATTTGAACACCGGTATCGGCACGCCCCAGGAGCGCTGCCGCGAGATGCACCAATCGGGGCGGCCCTCAACCATCGCCTTCATCCGGTTTACCGACCAGCTTGGGTACCAGCGCAGCTTCTCAACCTGAGCAAGTGCCTTGGCGCGCAGCTCCGTAGCCTCCATCGAGACGAACCACTGGTCGGTGGCGCGAAAGATAACCGGCTGTTTGCAGCGCCAGCAATGCGGATAGCTGTGGGTGATCTGGCGCTCGGCCATCAGTGTGCCGCGCTCGGCCAGCCAGGCGATGATCTCGGGGTTGGCCTCGTCTACCACGCGGCCGGCAAAGGGGCCGCCGCCGGCATCAAAAACGCCGTTGTCGTCCACCGGCATCAGCAGCGGCAAATCGTATTCCAGACCCATCTGATAGTCCTCCTGGCCGTGGCCGGGAGCCGTATGCACCGCGCCGGTGCCGGTGGTCAGCTCAACGTGGGCGCCGGTGATCAGCACGCCGGTCATGTCGGCGTGAACGGGGTGTGCATAGCGCAGGCCAAGCAGCTGCTCGCCGCGGTAGCTGAGCACCTCGCCAGAAGAGTTGGTGAGCAGGACGGGCTCGTCTATCGCCAGCACCTCGGCCACCTGCGCCAGCAGTTCGCGGGCGACGATCAGCGCCTTGTCCGCCGTGAGCAAGACGACGTAGCTGGCCTGAGCGGCCAGGGTGACGGCGACGTTGGCCGGCAGGGTCCAGGGCGTAGTCGTCCAGATCAGGACGTGCACGGGCAGTGCAGTGGGAAACAGCTCGGCCAGGCGGGCGGGGGCAGCGGGGGCGGTTGCCGCAGGCGGGACGGCTGCAGCGGTTGCCACAGGCGGGACGGCGGCGACCGCCGTTGCCCCGTCAGCCTCCCCAGCTGCCGCGCCTGCTGCCACAGCAGAGCCGTCAGCTGCCGTGCCCGCCGCCGCAGCTGCCGCAGGCGGGACGTTTGCCGCCGCAGACGGCGCGTCCTCCTCCACAAGGGCAAAGGCCACATAGATTGAGGAGCTTTGGACGTCGGCGTATTCCAGCTCGGCCTCGGCCAGGGCCGTGTGGTCGTGGTAGCACCAGTGAATCGGCTTGCGGCCGCGATAGATGGCGCCGCTGTCATACATCGCCTTGAAGACCTCAACGTTGCCGGCCTCGTAGGCGGGCGTGTAGGTCAGGTAGGGGTCGTCCCACTGGCCGGTTATGCCGAGGCGCTTAAAGCCCTCGCGCTGGATGCCCACGTACTTCTCGGCCCATTCGCGACAGAGGCGACGCAAAACGGGCGTCTCGATGGCCTCCATCTTGGCCGGCCCGAGCTTTTTTTCGACCATATGCTCTATCGGCTGGCCGTGGCAGTCCCAGCCCGGCACGTAGGGCGTATAAAAGCCGCGCAGCGTGTGGTATTTTACGATGATGTCCTTGAGGATCTTGTTAAAGGCGTGGCCGATGTGGATCGGGCCGTTGGCGTAGGGCGGCCCGTCATGCAGGACGTAGGGCGGATTGCCGGCGTTTTTCTCCAACATCCGCTCGTAGAGGCCCATCTGCTGCCACTTCTCCAGGCGTTTTGGCTCGTTTTGCGCCAGATTGGCCTTCATCGCAAAGGCGGTCTGGGGCAGGTTCATGGTGTCTTTGTAGTCGTGGGCCACAGGTCTCGCTTCCTTTTCTGTCATCGGCGCACTGTTCGCGCCCGCGCCGGGAGTTCCCGGGCGGTTCCGGCAGGTTTTCAGAGAATCACTATGGGTATTATCGCAGATATTTGCTATAGTGGTAAGGCTCTGCAACTCAACGGTTTAAGGTCAGGTGAATGCGCATGGCAGCTCCCGCTACCGAGCAAGTCCGCAATATCGTCCTCGTCGGCCAGGATGGCGCTGGCAAGACCTCCTTTGCCGAGGCGCTGCTGCACCTCAGCGGCAAGACGACGCGTCTGGGCACGACGCACGATGGCAAGTCCAACCTCGATTACGACCCCGAGGAGATCAAGCGCGGCTTTACCATCTCTTCTGCGCTGGCGCCCGTGCATTACAAGGACTTTAAGATCAACCTCCTCGACACCTCGGGGGCTGACGACTTCCTCGGCGATACCATCGCCGCCATGGAGGCCTCGGAGATGGCGCTGTTTGTGATTGACGCCGTGGCCGGCCCGCAGATCAACACCGTAAAACTCTGGGAGGAGGCCGACCGTGAGCACCTCTGCCGGGCCTTCTTCATCAACCACATCGACCGCGAAAACGCCGACTTCGACTCGGCGATGGCCCGCCTTGTGGAGCAGTTCGGGCAGCGCGTGGGAGCGGTGACTATCCCAATTGGGGTGGACAAGGACTTTAAGGGGATCATCGACATCATCCGAATGCAGGCCCGCTACCACGACGGGGCAAACGATACGGTCACCGAGATTCCACCTGAGCTGTTGGAGGTGGCCCAGGCCGCACGCGATAAGCTCTGCGATCTGGTGGCCGAGGCCGACGACGAGCTGATGATGAAATACCTCGACGGCGAGGAGCAGCTGACCCAGGAGGAGCTGGAAAGCCTTCTGGGAGCGGCCATCCGCCAGGAGATCTTCATCCCGGTGTTCGTCGGATCGACCCTGATAGAGCAGGGCATCGAGGGCATCCTCGAAGACATCATCACCTACTTTCCGGCTCCCGACGCCCACGGGCCGCTGCTTTGCGTTGACGGCCAGGAGTTGAGCATCCATGACGAGGGTGAGCCGGCCTTCTTCGTCTTTAAGACCGCCAGCGACGCCTTTGTCGGCCGCCTCAGCTTCATCAAGGTCTTAAGCGGCACCCTCGAGCCGGGCCAGGAGCTGATAAACGCCAGCAACGGCCGCAAGGAGCGAATCAACCACATCTACGTGATGTGCGGCAAGGAGACCAGCGACGTTAAATCGGCGCGGGCCGGCGACATCGTCGTGCTGCCCAAGCTGACCGAGGTGCACACCGGCGACACGCTCTCGCAAAGCGGGTCGATCAAGCTGGCGCCGCTGCCCTTCCCCAAGCCGCTTTATCCCGTGGCCATCGAGGCCGCCAACAGCAAAGATGAGGACAAGCTCGGCGATTTCCTGGCCAAGTACGCCGAGATAGACCCCTGCGTGACCCTGCACCGCGACGACCAGACCCATCAGACGCTGCTGACCACCCTCGGCGAGGGTGCCGTGGAGCTGATCCTCTCACGCCTCAGGGAGCGCTCGGGGATAGAGGCCCGCCTGATGGAAGTTAAGGTGCCCTACCGCGAGACCATCCGCAAGACCGCCGAGGCCCAGGGCCGCCACAAGAAGCAGACCGGCGGTGCCGGCCAGTTTGGCGACTGCTGGGTGCGCCTGGAGCCCAACCCCGGCGGCGGCTATGAGTTTCTCGACGAGGTGGTGGGCGGTCGCATCCCCAAAGGCCTGATACCAGCTGTGGATAAGGGCGTGCGCGATGCGATGGTTGAGGGCTACCTGACCGATGACCCCTTTGTCGACCTCAAATGCGCCGTTTATGACGGCTCTTACCACTCGGTGGACTCCAACGAGATGGCCTTTAAGCAGGCCGGACGCCTGGCCTTTCGCAACGCCTGCGCCAAGGCCGAGGTCTACATCCTTGAGCCGATGGCCAACCTGGAGATAACCGTGCCCGAGGAGTACGCCGGCGACATCATGGGCAACCTCTCCACGCGGCGCGGACGCCCTGCCGGCATGGACAGCGACGCCAACGGCAAGACGGTGATCAAGGCCCGGGTGCCCTACAAGGAGGTCGTCACCTACGCCCGCGACCTGCGCTCGATGACCCGCGGCACCGGCTCCTACACCGTAGAGATCGCCGGCTACGAGGAGGTTCCCGGAGACGTCGCCAAAAAACTGATTGAGGCCTACCAGGCGCGGCGTGAGGAAGGCAATAAGTAATTTGAACGCAACCCTGGACACCGCCACGCGCAATACGCTGTTGGCGCTGCAACGGGCCGAGGCCACCGACTACCGCGTCTATTCACGGATGGCGCGCTATGAGAAGCACCCCGCGCACAGCGCCCTCTTACAGCGGATAGCCGACGACGAGCTGGAGCATTACGAGATCTGGAAGACCTACACCGGCGCGGAGATCACGCCGAACCGCCTGAAGGTGGCCTTCTTAAGCATCTGCATGCTGCTTTTGGGCTATACCTTTGTGCTCCGCCTGATGGAGAAGGGCGAGAACGTTACCGCCCGAAACTACGCCAATCTTGAACACGCTGTTCCCGAGATCAGCGAACTTATCGAATGCGAGCAGGACCACGAGGAGCAGTTGATCGCCCTGCTCGACGAAGAACGCCTGCACTACGTGGGTGCCATCGTCTTAGGGTTAAACGACGCGCTGGTGGAGCTGACCGGTGCCCTTGCTGGCTTTACCCTGGCTCTGGCCGACACCCGGCTGATCGCCTTGAGCGGGATCATCACCGGCATCGCCGCCACGCTCTCGATGGCCGCCTCCAATTATCTTGCCGAGAAGGCCGACGGCAACCCCAACGCCCTTAAGGCCAGCGCCTACACGGGGCTCGCCTATCTGATAACTGTTGTTATTCTGATAACCCCTTACCTGCTGTTTGCCTCCGAGCAGTACCTGCAGGCCCTGGCAACGATGCTGGCCGGCGCGGTGGTGGTGATCTTCCTCTTTAACTTTTACATCGCGGTGGCCCAGCGCAAGCCCTTCCTGCGCCACTTTTTGCATATGGCCGGCATCAGCTTAGGCGTTGCCGCCATCTCGTTTTGCATCGGCAGTCTGGCCAAGACGCTGCTCGGCGTAGAGGTCTGAGATGGCGCGCCGCAAAAGAAAGCCGGATGCCGATCCTATCATCAACAAGCCCCTCAGTGAGGATTATGTGCGACAGGGGAGCTATTCCTGGGTCGAGCCGCACCATGAACGCTGGCAACTGTTAATTAAAATAGCTATTTCTGCACTGGGGCTGGTGTTGTTGGCGCTGCCCGCGCTTCTGGAGTTGCTTGGTGGCGGCGGAGCCGGCTCAGGCCCGGGCGCAGCGAGTGAGGCAGGCACGGCAGGCCCGCATTCCGGCGAGCTGCCGCTCTTCTTCCTTATCCCCTTTGCCGGGATGCTGCTCTCGATAGCGCTGTTCCCGCTGTTCAAGCCGCATTGGTGGGAGAAAAACCTCTTCTTTGTGGCGGTCTTTTGGGCTCTGGCCTTTCTGCTGCCCTTCGCCTGCTTCTTTGGGCCGTATCTCGCCGGTGCCGAGTTCTTTGAGATCGTCCTGCTCGACTATCTGCCCTTTGTGGTGCTGCTCTGGGGGCTGTTTGTGGTTACCGGCGGCATCGTCGTGCGCAGCTCGATTCAGGCGACGCCAGGCGTTAATCTGGCGCTTTTGCTGATAAGCACCGCCCTGGCCAGCTGGATGGGTACCACGGGTGCTAGCATGCTGTTCATCCGCATCGTATTGCGCGCCAATGCCTGGCGCAAACAAAGGGCGCATGTCATAATCTTCTTCATCTTCTTAGTGGCCAACATCGGCGGCTCCTTAACGCCGATAGGCGACCCACCGCTGTTCCTGGGCTTTTTGCGCGGCGTACCATTCTTTTGGACGCTGGAACTGTTGCCGATGATGCTCTTGAACACCGCGGTGCTGCTTGGCGTCTTTTATCTGATCGACCGAAGGATGTATGCCCGGGAACTGGCGGCGGGGCGACGTCCCGCACCGCGGCATAAGGCAGCTGCGGGCCGGGGTGGGGCAGGCGGCGGGCGCGGCGGGCGCGACGCGGGCGGTGCCGATGGCGGCGCAGCGGGCGCAGGCGACAGGATCGTTACGGCGAGAGCGGGGGCTGCCGATAGCGGTGGCGGGCGTGCTGCAGCAAAAGCGGGGGCTGCCGATGGCGGCAGGCGCGCTGCGGCGGGCGCAGGCGGCGGCGACCACACGGGCAACAGCAAGCGCCGCATCCAGTTTGCAGGCCTGCACAACCTCGTGTTTTTGGCGATGATCGTCGGCGCGGTGATCCTCTCCGGGATGATGGGCACGATGGACGCGCTCAAAGACCCCGCCACCGGCGAGATATACGGCCTGCCCTTCCTCTACGGCATCCAACTGCCCCTGAACAACGCGGTGCAGATGGCGATTATCCTTATTTCAGGTGTATTAGCCTGGCTGACCACCAAAAAGCAGTACCACGAGCTGAACGAGTTTGGCTGGGAGCCAATCAAGGAGGTCGCCGCGCTGTTCATCGGCATCTTCGTAACGATGATCCCGGCTCTGGAGCTGCTGCACAGCTACGGGCCCAACCTCGGCCTGAGCGAGGCCTGGCAGTTCTTCTGGGCCACGGGCCTGCTCTCCAGCTTCCTCGACAACGCGCCCACCTACCTGGTCTTTCTAACCACCGCAACCACTCTGGGCTTTGAAGGCGTCGTCACGTCTTTGGGCCCGATAAGCAATCAGCTGCTGCTGGCCGTCAGCACCGGCGCGGTCTTCATGGGAGCCAACACCTACATCGGCAACGCTCCCAACTTCATGGTGCGCTCCATCGCCGAGAAGCACCACGTTAAGATGCCGAGCTTCTTTGGCTACATCGGCTGGTCGGCCGCCATCCTGCTGCCGCTGTTTTTGCTCGACACCTTGATCTTCTTTGTATTTTAGAGGTGCCAGCACTGGCACATATCAGTCAAGCGTGATACAATATGGCCGTACGGTCACATCAAGACGCCAATCGACAACCTGAAGGAACACCATGGAGCAGCGCATCGTCAGCGTAGCAGATTTTGGGAGCCGCATACGCAAGGAACGCAAAAAGCAGGGCCTGACCCAACAACAACTGGCAGCGTTTTTCGCTTCATTCAGCCGCGAGTTCCTCTCCGACCTGGAAAACGGCAAGCCTACTGTGGAGCTCGGTAAAGCGCTGAAGGTCGCAAGCGCACTGGGGCTGCGGCTGATGATAGCAGACGGAGCCAAAGCCGAAGATACAGAA